>CABUWB010000156.1 GCA_902495025.1 uncultured Eubacteriales bacterium | reverse complement strand
GCCGCCCGTCAACCATTGTGATATGTTTAAAATTCGGGCGGATAATATCCGCCCCTACAAGTTGTTGTTCAGTATAGTGGTTGTCGTATAAACTCTAATTTATATTTTATATAAAAAGAGCCGTCGCAAAATAATGCGACAGCTCTTTTTATCGTAAAATTACTTATTAAAAAGTGTTTTAAATCTTGCCATAGCTTCCTCTGTATTAGCCTTATTATTAAATGAGGTAAGTCTGAAGAAGTTATCGCCGTTTTTACCAAAGCCTGCGCCTGGAGTACCAACTACCTGAATTTTATCAAGCATAAAGTCGAAGAAATCCCATGAGTACATACCAAATGGGCACTCAAACCAGATATATGGTGAGTTAATGCCGCCGAAATAGCGTACACCCATTTCGTCCATTGTATCTGCAATAATTTTTGCATTAACCTTATAGGTATTAATCATAGCCTTGCACTCTGCCATACCCTCAACGGAGAATACGGTTGCGGCAGCCTTCTGCACAATGTATGGCACACCGTTAAACTTGGTTGTCTGGCGGCGGTTCCACATCTTGTTAAGGTTCATTTCCGTACCGTCGGCAGCCTTTGAGGTGATTGCCTTAGGTACTACCGTATAGCCGCAGCGTGTACCTGTAAAGCCTGCTGTTTTTGAAAGCGAGCAGAACTCAACAGCGCATTTCTTAGCGCCCTCAATTGCAAAAATGCTGCGTGGCAGTGTAGGGTCTGAAATAAAGCACTCATAAGCTGAGTCATAAAGGATAACGGCATTGTTTGCAAGTGCGTAGTCAACCCATGCCTTAAGCTGCTCCTTGTTATAGGCTGCACCTGTTGGGTTGTTAGGTGAGCAAAGATAAATTATATCTGCGTGCACAGCAGGGTCAGGCATTGGGAGAAAGTTATTCTCTGCAGTACCGTCCATATAGATAATCTTTCTGCCGTTCATGGTATTTGTATCAACATAAACAGGATAAACAGGGTCGGGTACAAGCACTGTGTTGTCAACTGAGAACATATCGGTAATATTACCTGTGTCGCTCTTTGCGCCGTCGGATACAAATATTTCATCGGCATCAATCTCAACGCCGTTGCGTGCGTAGTAGTCCTTAATTGCATTTCTTAAAAAGTCATAGCCCTGCTCAGGACCATAGCCATGGAAAGTAGCTGCGTCACCCATTTCATCAACTGCTGCGTGAAGGCTCTTTACAACAGCAGGAGCAAGAGGCAGTGTAACATCGCCTATACCAAGGCGGATTACGTTCTTGTCTGGGTTAGCTGCCTGATAGCTGTTTACTCTTTTTGCAACCTCGGAGAATAAGTAGCTTTCCTTGAGGTTAAGATAATTTTCATTAAACTTTGTCATTGTTTTTCTCCTTTACGTGTATTTTCAATTATTTTCCAGCAATTTATTTACTGCGGCGAGCTTTGCGCATATACAGAAAAGCTCCATTGCACTTTTAAGCTCCTCACAGTCAGGATAAGACGGAGCAAGACGTATATTGCTGTCGTGCGGGTCGTTTCCGTATGGGTAGGACGCACCTGCGTTTGTAAGGGTAAGACCTGCCTCCTTTGCAAGGCGTACGGTTTCCTTTGCACAGCCGTCCATTGTATATACGGATATAAAGTAGCCGCCCATTGGCTTATGCCAGTTTAAAGCACCAGTACCTTTAAACTCGCTTTCAAGCGTGTCAAGCACTATGTCAAACTTTTCCTTAAGCATATCGCCGAGCTTTTTCATGTGCGCCTTTATGCCCTCGGGAGTACGGAAGAAGTTATAGGTGCGCAGCTGGTTAAGCTTGTTGTAGCCTATTGTCTGCTTGCCGAAGCGGCGGCGTATATCCTCAATATATCTGTCGCCCGAGGCAACAAGTGCAACACCCGAGCCGGGGAAGGTTACCTTTGAGGTTGAGAAGAAATAAAGTATTCTGTCGGCAGTGCCGTACTTATTGCAAGCCTCAAATATATTAAGTTGCTTTACCTCCTCGTAAACGTGGTGTACTGCGTAGGCATTGTCCCAGAAGATTTTAAAATCCTCTGCAGCAGCAGGCATTTTTGCAAGCCTGTCAACAACCTCATCGCTGTAGCAGATACCGTCGGGGTTTGTATAAAGAGGTACGCAAAGTATACCCTTAATGCTTTCGTCCTGTGCGGCAAGCCTTTCAACCATATCCATATCGGGGCCGTTTTCGGTCATGGGGATATTTATCATTTCAAAGCCAAGCTCCTCACAGATTGCAAAGTGCCTGTCATAGCCCGGTACGGGACAGAGTATTTTTACCTTGTCCAGCTTGCCCCATGGTGTTGAGCCGAGTGAGCCGAATATATAAAGCCTTGTAAATGCGTCATATATAAGGTTAAGGCTTGAGTTGCCGCCGATTATAATATTGTTCACAGGTATATCAAGAAGCTTTGAGAACAGCTCCCTGCACTCCGATATACCGTCAAGTATACCGTAGTTGCGCACGTCATTGCCGTCCTTGTTTATATAGTTGTCAATAGGCATGGTGAGTATGCCGTTTGAGAGATTGAGCTGTGCAGGTGCAGGCTTGCCCCTTGACATATCAAGCTGAATTTTGTTTGCTTTTATTCTGTTATATTTTTCGAGCAGCTCGGATTGCAGTGAAAGCAGCTCCGCCTTGCTCATTTCGCTGAATACAGCCATAATGACTCCCCTTTTTTGATTTGATTTGAAGTTTTAAATTGTCAGACAATTAAATAATTGTAACTGCCTTCTTGCGAATTCTATATATGATTATACATTTTTAATTCCGTATAGTCAAGGGGGAGTGTGTAGGTTTTACGGAAAATTGTAATTATGTAGGGCGACAATAAAAATGCAGGCACCTTGTCATACAATTTTAAAGTTGATTTTAAGCTGTAAAGATAGTATACTGTTGATATAACTATGGACGGAGGGAGTTTTTGGCTTGGACGAGGATATGAACGGTATCGGTACTGAAAACAGTGCTGTTAATGATACAAATTTAAGAGTTGTAAAACGCAGTGAGCTGAGGAAAAAGCCTAAAAGAAGGCTGCCTGTAAGGCTTATTATTATTCTGCTTGTTATAATTGCCGCGCTGACGGCGCTTGTTATTTTTGCCTTCAGGGGCAGGGATATTGATATGTCGGAGAGCAACGTACTTATGAATGTCAGCTACGAGCTTAGCTCAAAGGCGGATTTTTACACCTATAACGGAAATGTTTTTTACTCCACAAAGGACAGTATGCGCTGTCTTGACGGCAAGGGCAGGGAAAAATGGGTGGACAGCTACACAATGCTTTCACCTGTTATGATTGGTGATAAAAACGTTGCTGCTGTTGCGGAAAAAAACGGCACAAACGTAAGAGTATATAATGAGGACGGTCTTTTATACAATGTAACCTTTACCGAGCCTGTTATTACCTTTGCGGTAAACGGCGGCGGCTATATGGGCGCAATAGTAAAAAAGGGACAGGATTACGAGCTTGCACTCTACAACGATAAGGGAGATAAAGTGTATGGCGGCAATTATGTTGCACGCCAGGGTATCCCTATGGCTATTGATATTTCAGACGACAGCAGAATGTTTGCCGTTGCCTTTATGGACGTAAGCAATATAAAGCTGAAAAGCAATGTGCTTTTCTACTATATTAATAAGGACGATACAAAGGGCGTTGAAAGCAGCAACGGTATGTTTTCCTCGGTTGTCAGTGAGGATTGTATGCCTTTTATGCTTAAATTTACGCCCGACGGCAGATGTATAGCACTTATGGACGACAGGGCGGTATTTATTGACCCTGCCGCTGCCGATGAAACAAAGAAAAGGCTTGAGATACCTGTTGGCAACCATATAGCCTATGCCTGTGTAAACGGGGACGGTACGGTTGCTGTTGCCTTTGGCGAGCCTTTGCTCAATGCGGTAGAGCAGCTTGAAAAAAATACCGTTGTGTGGTATGACTCCAAGGGTGCAAGGGTAAACGAGTTCAAGGCGGATAAGGATATTACTGGTCTGTATGCAGGCAGCGACATCACCGTTGTTGCTATGGACAGAAGCTTTGCCGCCTACAAGACAAAGGGCGGCAGTGTATGGCAGTATACCGCACTTCAGGATACATTAAAGGTACTGCCTTACAGCGGCAGCGATAAAATGCTTGCTGTTACCTCCTTAAATGCGTTTGTTGCAAAGGTCGGCAAGGGCAATAACCTTATCGAGGCACAGAGGGACGAGGCAGGCAACTTTGTTGCGGATACGGAAGCAACAACAGCAGAAGGACAGAGTGCCGCACAGGAGGAAACAACCGCAGCGGCGCAGAGTGAACAGACAACTGAAGCAGTACAGGGTGAGAGCGAGCAGACTACTGCCGAGGAGCAGACAACAACTGCCGCAGAGCAGACCACTGCCGCTGCCGAGGAAACGACTAATGGTTAAAGGGTGAATTTATGGATATTATTGCACAGCAGGGCTATAATGCCGCTGATTTAATTGTGATTGTTACTTTGCTTGTCGGCTTGCTTATAGGCAGCAGGGCAGGTATTGTAGGTATGGCGTTAAAGGTGGTATACGGTGTTGCCTCCTTTGGTGCGTCGCTTATATTTTATCCGCTTGTGTCGGGCTTTATAAGAAAAACGCCGCTTTTTGATACCATGAAAAACAGCATTTTAAATGGACTGGGACTTGAAAATGCGGTGCAGACCTACACCAAGCAGCAGGAGGTAAACCTTATTGGCTCATTAAGGCTGCCCGAGCCTGTAAAGGATAAGCTGCTTGAAAATAACAACTCGGTCATTTATGAGCTTGTAGGTGCTGACGGTTTTGTGGATTATATCGCAGGCTTTGTTGCAAACCTTGTAATTAATGTTGTCATGGTGTGGCTGCTTTTTGTGCTGTTCCTGTTTTTGCTCAGGATATTTTTCAAAGGTATTGAGCTGCTCTCAAAGCTGCCTGTTATAAGCAGGCTTAACCACCTTGGCGGTGCGGCAATGGGTGTTTTGTTTGCCGTTATTCTGATATGGCTTGTCTATACCGCTATTTATGCCTTTATTGCACAGCCTAAGGTTTATGGCTTTTATGAGTATATAGCCGCATCAAAGGTGGCGGTGTGGTTTTATGACCATAATCTGCTGCTTGATTTGATTTTGAAGAGGTTATTTTAAATGACGGAAAAGTATAATACGGTTGCCGCAGAGGCGACATCTGAATTTGTTGAAAAAAAGTCGAGGTTTATTTCACACGTAAAGCCTGTATCAACTGAGGCAGAGGCGGTGGAGTATAT
>CABUWB010000155.1 GCA_902495025.1 uncultured Eubacteriales bacterium | reverse complement strand
CCTCAACCTCAACAAGCTCCTCCGCTTTGGAAAGCATAATTTTATTTATATCATTATCATAATACTTGCACAGCAGCTTTGCATTGCTTAACCCTACATGATTAATGCCCAGTGCATAAATAAAGTTTGGCAGATTGACGGCCTTAGCCTTTTCAACCGCCTCAATAAGATTTTTGTAGGATTTTTCACCAAAGCCATCCATTGCGATAATTTCGTTTTTAAAGCAGCTTAATCCGAAAATATCGGGGTACTTGTCAAGATAGCCGTTTTCAATAAACTTTTCAATGGTAGCCTCAGAAAGTCCCTCTATATTCATTGCATCCCTTGACACAAAATGTACAAGTGAGCTGACTCTCTGTGCCTTACAGTTTGGGTTTGTGCATTTAAGAGCCTTGCCGTCCCTAAGGCTTACAATTTCCGTTTCCTCGCCGCATACGGGACATTTTTCGGGTATGGGCGCACCGCCGCTTTTAGTCAGATTTTCCGCAACCTGCGGTATAATCATATTAGCCTTGTAAACGGTAATTGTATCGCCTATGCCAAGCTGCAAATCCTCAACAATGCTGACATTGTGCAGGCTTGCCCTGCTTACGGTTGTACCCTCCAGCTCCACGCTGTCAAAAATGGCAATAGGGTTAATAAGACCTGTTCTTGATGTATTCCAGTAAATATCGGTAAGAGTTGTTTCGGCGGTTTCGTCTTTCCATTTAAAGGCAATTGAATCCCTTGGAAATTTAGCCGTTGTGCCAAGGCTTTCGGAATAGCTTATGCTGTTATAGGTAAGCACAAGTCCGTCCGTTGCAAAGGCATTATCAGGAATAGCCTTTTCAAACTCCCTTACGGCATTCTCCACCGTATCGGCAGTTACACTTTTACGTATAACGCTCTCAAAACCCAGGCTGTCCAGAAAGTCCAGCTTTTCAGCCTTATATTCAAAGCTTTTACCCTCCGCCTTAACAAGCGCAAAGGCAATAAAGCTGACATTTCTTTTAGCTGCAACTGCACTGTCAAGCTGACGTACCGTACCGCTGCATAGATTACGTGGGTTTTTATACTGCTCATCACCATCAAGCTCGTTGTTTATCCTCTCAAACTCTTTAAAGGATATGACAGCCTCACCTCTTAAAACAAGCTCACCCTTAAACGGAATTTTAAGCGGTATGTTTTTAAAGCACCTTGCATTATGTGTAATATCCTCGCCAATCTCGCCGTTGCCCCTTGTTACAGCTCTTGCAAGCTCGCCGTCATTGTAGGTAAGCACAACGGTAAGTCCGTCCATTTTATAGGACAAAATACCCTCGTTATTACCCAGAAAGCTTTTAAGCCTTTCAACCTCCTTGGTTTTATCAAGCGAAAGCATACGGCTTTCATGCCTTACCTTTTCAAGCGAGCTTAAAACAGCATAGCCTACCTTTTGGGTGGGGCTGTCGGCAAGGATAATGTCCGTTTCCTTTTCAAGCTCCACAAGCTCATCATAGAGTTTATCATACTCAAAGTCGCTCATTATTGTACTGTCCTTTTGATAATAGCTCTCGGAGGCAGCGTTTAATATCTTTACAAGCTCTTTCATTCTTTCCATAGCTTAAAATCTCCCGTTAAAATAAAAATAGGAGGACAGAATTTCTGTCCTCCCGATATTGTACCACAATTTTTAATTAAATACAATTATTTCATCATATCCACAATTTTACAGATAATAACAGCAGCCTGTGCTCTTGTTGTATTATCCTTTGGCTGGATATTATTGCCTGTACCACTTACGATACCTGCCTCAACCATTGCTGCAAGGCTCTCTGTAGCATAAGGTGAAATGCTGCCCTTATCCGCAAACTTGTCAAGCACTGTTGTATTGCCTGTAAGTTCAGCCTCTGTCTTAATCTCAACAGCCTTCTTTGCAAGTATCATCATATCCTGTCTTGTAATGTAACCCTCAGGGTTAAAGGTACCGTCTGTGCTGCCTGATGCAATACCAATCTGCTTTGCAAGACCTACGGCATTGTAGTAGTACTTGTCAGCTCTTACATCAGTAAAGTTATCCTGTGGTTTTGCTGCTGTATCAACGCCCATAGCCTTTAAGAGCATAATTATAAAATCAGCTCTCTTAACAGGCTGGTTAGGCTTGAAGCTGCCATCGCTGTAACCACTTACTACCCTTGCATCTGCAAGCCTTGTAATATAGTCAACAGCCCATGGATAATCTGCAATATCATTAAATCTGAGTGCGCTGCCTGTATCAACTGCTGAAACATCGGCAGTTGTTGCCTGTGTTGCATTTTCCGTTACATTTGCAGCCTGTGTAGTTGTGGTTGCCTTAGTATTATCATCGTCATCATCAGACACTGTAGTTGTGGTTGTTGTAGTAGTAGTTGCCTTTGTTATTGTAACATAACCGCCGCTGCTGCTTGATGAAAGACGCTTTGTTGTAGTCTCTGTATCGCTGTCAGCTGATGTAACCTTTTCGGTTGTTGTTTCAGATGTTTCAACAGTAGTTGCAGCTGTGGTTGTTGTTTCGTTATTATTGTCTGTAACATTTTCACCGCCTGTAACGGTAACGCTTGGTATGCTTATTGTGTAAGCCAGGTTACCCTCACTCTTTTTTGGTGTACGTGAAACCTCGGCAATTCTGCCAAGCGACAGGTTGGCATTTCCGCTGCCGACAGCCTTAAATGTAATTCTTGCAAGTGTACCTGTATCAGTTATTTCAATAAGTGTATTGGTTGAGTCAACCTCTGTTGTGTAGTTTGCAATACGAAGATTGCCGTTTTCAACAGATGTAGTGTTAATAATTTTATCAACATAATTATAGTCAAACAAAGGCACCAAATAGCCTCTGCTGCTCTGATAGCCCATAATATCCTCTGCAGGGTCAACAGTAGCTACAGGAATAACAACGCTTGGGTCATAGCTGATGTCAATGGTTGCATTCTGTACGCCCGGATTAACGGTTACATCAAAGTCAAGGTTGAATACCTCTCCCACCTCAACCTGTGAGCTGCTGACAACAGCCTCCCACTCAAAATCACCTGCAAATACAGGTATTACCGAAAATACCATTGTAAGTGCGGTAAGTAAAGCCAACGCTCTTTTCTTCATTAGTTAGTACCTCCATAAATAAAGTTGAAATAATACTTCTTAAAGTTCATTGTACACATTATCAGATAAAAAATCAATATGTTTTTCCTATTTTGTGCAATTTATGCAAAAAAAACGTTTAATAATCCTGTGCAAGCGACAGGCTTTTCATACTGTCAAGGCTTTCAATTACAAAATACCTTATCGTACTGCTGCCGGCTGTACTGCTAATATAGGTAAAACCGTTTGCAAGTGCAATATCAACAAATTCACAGTTGCTTATAACATCATTATCAAATTCCACACATACCAGCACACCCTTTGTTACACTGCCGTCGCAGTATATTTTAATGTTGTTTGTACTTCCCTTGTATACGGGGGCAATATAAACAGGGTGTGTGTTGTTATACATTTCCTCCATCTGCATCATCATAGGTGCACCACTGCCGAGGTAATCACCATCACCCAAATCTGCAATATCCATTGCGCTGCCCTTTATAATATAATAATATTCCTTAGGAATAATATCGGGGTGGTTTGATACAAAAAGTGCAGTTATACCTGCCGCAACAGGTGCGGAAAACGATGTTCCCCTGCCTTTTTTATACCCCGTTGCAGAGCTGTTTGACGGCATATTAAAATAGCCTCCGCACAATGCCACATCTATTCTCGTATTCTTTTGCGAATAACTTGCCCTCACCATATTGGTATCCAAAGCGCCGACACTGATAACACCGGGGCTTGAAGCAGGATAATAAAGCCTTGACGCTGCGTCTGTATCTGTACTTTCACCGTCATTGCCTGCCGCTCCTATAACAATTACACCCTTTGATATGGCGTATTGTGCCGCCTTGTTTATTTCTGAATAACCGCTTGTAACACCAAGCGAGGTTGTAAGTATCTTACAGTCATAGGTATCAACAGCCGCCTTCATTGCAAGCAGAAGATGTGCTGCTGTACCTGCCGTAGCTCCGTCTATCTTAGTCATGGCAACAAGCGGAACAATGGTAGCATTCGGAGCTATGCCTGCCATACCCGAGCCGTCATTTGCACCTGATGCAATTATACCTGTTACCATGGTACCATGACCATATAAATCCGATGTATCGGTGGAGTCTGTAACGTAATTATAGCCCGTTTCAATATCGGCATTTGCAAAGTCCCTATGCTCCCTGTTTACGCCCGTATCTATAACTGCTATGCGTACCTTGCCGCTGGGCTTATAGGTATCAATATAGTCCTTAATACCGTTTTGCGCAAAATATACTTCCTCACTGTAATATGGGTCGTTATAATCAGATGAAAGCGGTACAAGCTCATCTGTACCCGAAATTATGCTTTCATCAGCCGTCTTTGAATATTCATCATCAGGCAGGTACAGAGGTGAATTTTCCGTAATCTTTTCTGCAAGTCCTCTGTCATAAAGCTCCTTTGCCGTTGCCTCGTCAGCAATATAAAGACCTATTTCCTCAAAAACAGTCTGCATTTCATACCCCGAAACATCGGCACCCTCTTTTACGGTTACAATGTAATCTGCCGCATACACGTTTGCCGTACACAGCATTAATACAAAAATAAGTGATAAAATAACCTTTTTCAAAATCAATCACCCTCTGCTTCCTTACGCATCATATCAAACGGCTTAACGGGAGAGTCAACCTTTACCCTCAAAAGCTGTTGTGGATGTGGAGCGCTTTCCACCCTTTCACCCTCGGCTGTATACATTTCGGTAATCTTCTGCTTTAAAAGCCCTCCGTTTGAGGAAATAAACTCAACCTCATCACCTACTGAGAACTTGTTTCTCTGCTCGATAAGCGCAAAGCCTGTTTCATCATCATATTCCTTAACCATACCTATAAAGTCATAGGTGCGGATATAGGAGCTTGTTGTGTAAATCTGTTCATTCTGGTTAGGCTTACCATAGTAAAAGCCTGTTGTAAAGCCACGATAACTTGCCTTTGCAGCCTCCTCGATATAGTAATCCTTTTTGCTCTCATACAGCGCAGGGTCCTTTAAATAATCATCAATGGCCTCTCTGTACGCACGTACAATTGTACCTACGTAAAATGCAGTTTTAATTCTGCCCTCAATTTTAAGGCTCATAATGCCTGCATCAACAAGCTCGGGTATATGATTAATCATACATAAGTCCTTAGAGTTGAAAATGTAGGTACCCTTATCCTCCTCAACTATCGGCATG
>CABUWB010000154.1 GCA_902495025.1 uncultured Eubacteriales bacterium | reverse complement strand
GTAACATTAACAACCCAACATTCAAATCAATAACGTATGGATTTACCGTAGGGGCGGCAACCTGCCGCCCGTTAGCAATGATAATATGCTAAAATTAGGGCGGATATGGAATCCGCCCGAATGTAGAACAAACCACAATGGTTGACGGGCGGCAGATTGCCGCCCCTACAATTGAAATGTTGAGGTGTTAATTTACACTGCTAAACATTAATTTACTTAACCATCATACCTATCCCCAAAATCGTCCTTTTCAATCGGCATTTTTAGTGTGTTTTTTCACAGCAATCCAATAGGTAATCATAGTGCAGGACAAAATCATACCAAGGAACATTACGACGTTTTGTACTTTCTCAATGAGTGAGAGAGGCTGTCTGTTCTTTCCCATGGCATTACCGCTTTGGTGGGTTATCTCGCCGTCGGGTAGTGTGCCGCCATGTCTGTTTTCACCAATTTCAGCTCCGCCATGCATACCTTCACCGCCTTTATCAGCAGGCGCTCCGCCACGCATATTATCGGCATTTTTCTCATGTACAGGTGGCTTTGCTGCTCCGTCACCGCCGACCATACTGACAGGCATAGTCAGCCAGCGCACCTCGCTTGAATTGACAACGCCGTACACACCGCCGCACAGCACAACAACCGACAGCACAATGGCTGCAGCGGCAGGCATGGGCTTACGGCAGATATGCAGACCTATATGTACGCCAAGCAGAATAACCGACAGACCGCCTGCAAACATGTGCAGCTGCTTAAATATCACATTATCCGAGGATATACCCGTAAGAACGGTATGCGAAATAAGTACGCCGCTTACGCCAAGCAGCACAAAGCATACCAGCAGCAATATATCCACCACCAGTCCTACCTTTATAGCAGGCGGTACCCTTAAAAACTTTTTGCACATAGCTGCTGCGGTTTTAATATTAAGTGCAATATGCACAATTATTAAGGCAAGCAGTATAAGCCCAGCAATCTCATGATATGCCATGCTTATAAACTGCTTGTCAAAAAGGGTGAGCATCATAATCAGCATAATAACATCAAGTACAATTTTGCATTTACCTTTCATATTTTTCCCTCTTTTCATGATAGTTTATAAGCATATAGTAACAGGCTTTTCTTAAAATAAAATTAGAAATAAATAAAATGCGGCTTAAAAAAGCCCATGCTGCATTACAGCACAGGCTTTAAATGATGTAATTTAAAATTATTTTATTAAGTCAATTACCTGCTGTGGAGCGTAGGTATACTTTCCATTATATACGGTTACACCCTCCAGCTTAATTTCCTCACCATTTACTAATGCTATGTTTTTATTGACAGGCAATAAAATCTGCTCGTCGCCCTTTGTTATTACAACAACAGGGTTATTTTTATCCTCGTCATTCCAGACAACCTCGGCACCCTTAGCCTCGGCAGCATCTCTCACCTTAACAAACAGTCTGCTTGTAGTTTCTGCCAAATCAACACCAAACAGCTCAGCCATATAGTCTGCAACAGCCGTGTTCTCCACAACACCGCTAAGTTTTTTGCAGTTATCGGGAGCATATATGTAAAGAGGTACGTCCTCGCCTGTGTGTCCGTTTGTAGTCCAGCCGATATTTGCTCTCTTTGAAATCATAGGACCTACGGTGTAGTTCATCTTGCCTGCCTCAGTATTTTTAATTTCCTCAATTTCCTCTGCGGTCAGGTCAGTTATGCCGTAATACTCAGCCATAACCTCAGTTACATTGCTCTTATCGGCATTAAAGAGCTTTTCTACTCCCTCGCCTGTTCTGCTTGCCTTTTTAAGTGGGTCAATAAAGGCTGAAAGCTTTTGCTTATCGTAATTATTATCGGTTGCCTTGTTGCCAATTGTTATACCGCCGTTGCCATGGTCAGTTACTGAAATTACAACGGTATTTCCATCCTTTTTAGCAAAGTCAACAGCCACCTTTACGGCATCATCATAAGCAATGGTATCAGAGATGATGCCTACAGGGTCATTTGCGTGCGATGCCCAGTCCACCTTAGAGCCCTCAACCAACAGGAAGAAGCCGTTTTCATTCTGACTTAAGGTATCAATAGCCTTTTGTGTCATTTCCGCAAGAGATGGCTGCTGCTCTGGGTTTCTGTCCATTTCATAGGAAAGGTCCTTGGGAGCAAACATTCCCCAGATTTTTTTGCTTGTGGTGTTTCTCATTTCCTCAGGAGTTGTAATATAGGCATAACCCATTTCCTTTAAGGCATTAACCAGGTTTTCACCATCTTTTCTGCCGTCCTCGGTCAGATAATATTCACCTGCGCCAAGCACAACATCTATATCCTGATATACCTCCTGCTCACTAAGGCTGTCATAATTTTTTCGGCTTGGGTCGTGAGCGGAAAAGTCTGCAGGGGTTGCGTGCATTATTTCAGAGGTTGCAACAAGTCCTGTGCTTTTTCCTATAAGCTGCGCTGCCTCAAGGATTGATGCGACAGGTCTTCTTTTATCCTCATCGGGAAGTGCCGACATACCAGGCATTGTGTTTTCATCTGGAAGAACACCTACAAAGCCTGTATGAGATTTATGACCTGTTGCGTATGCCGTACCCGATGGTGCAGAATCGGCAATTGGTGCGTCAGACGAGTAGGTTCTCACAAGTCCGCAAGCCAGCTCATCAACAGCTAAAGCCTCGCCGCCCTTGTACCAGCGGGCAAGCGTTGTATCCGTTACCGACTGACCGTCAGGAATCATCATTATAATATTCTTTATCTTGCCGCTGCTCTTAACAGCAGTGTCTGTACCGTTTTTTGCAACATAGAATTCATCAAAGGTCTTTCCCTTATCTGCTCCGCTTGCTGCAATACCGCTTCCCTTCATTCCCACAGCTGTTTTGTTAACAAGCATAAAGGAGCGTACATCATTTTTTTCAATAACAGGCTTATTTCCCGATGGATGATAAGGGTCATCCTCATTTCTGTAATTATTGCCGATTGATGCCGCCTCAATATAGTTGACACCGTTTATAAGGTATCTTTCATAAACGTGCGAATGACCAAAGCTTACGGCATCAACATCATATTTTTCATATATAGGTCTTAATACGTCGTAGGCATAATCACCATTAGGATATACCGCCTTTTCGCCCTCAATTACAGGCTCGGATACAGGATAATAGCCATCATCACCCCTGTTGAGCATATGCCAGTGCATATTTACCCATTTATACTTTGCATCAGTATTTGCAAGGTCGTTTTCAAGCCATTTTACCTGCTTGCTGTTCTTTGAAATATCGTCAAACATTGCCCAGCCTGGTGCCTCAAAGCCGTCCCAGTCCTGCCAGCGGAAACAGGAAATATTGCTTATGTGCAAATCGCCGTAATCAACACTGTACCAGTGCTTTCCGCCCTTATTATACTGCTGCTCCGGATAATATGTTCTGAAAAGCTGCATATAAACCGACAGCGACCAATCGTCATTATTTGCGGCTCTTTCCTTGTCAAAAAATACTCTCTGGTCGTCTACTTCGTGATTTCCCGGGGTTGGAAAGATAGGAGTATACTGTAACAGCTCGGCTCCGTCATCCTCCTGCTGCATAATTTCAAACCATGTTTTTCCGTCCTCCTCAGGCTTGATAAAGCAGTTTTCAGTATCAAACCACTCGCCCGCCTTCCAAGGCGTGTTAATAAAGTCGCCCTCGTATATAATAAAATCTGGCTTTTGCTGACCAATCTGCTTTACTGTTGCAGGACTTTCCTGCTTAAGCTGTAAATCCGAAAGCAGTGCAAAAGAAAAATCTCCGCCCTTTTCGGGAGCTGTTTTAAAGCTGTATGTCTTTGTTGTTTCGGTTTTGCCGCCTACATTTGTTGTTGCCTTGTAATAGTAGGTGGTGTTTGGCTTTAAGCCTGTTACCGTCGCTATCTGCTGATATACCGCTAAATCTGGATTTTTTGCAGGCTCGTCAGCATATCCATCAGCCGATGCAGACGTTCTTAAACCCTTTATCTTGTATTCCTTTGCCTTAACCGTCTGTCCCAAATCAGCACTTTCGCCTATTTCAATCTTTCCTTCGCCGCTGCCGCATGTCAGCCAGCAAATATCCATTGAGCTGTCAGGGTCAACAGTCATAAGATATGGCTTTGTGTAGGTTATATCCTGTTCTGCTGCAAAAACAGCACCTGCAGGAATATTTACCATTGCTATTGATATTGATAATAGAAATGCACTTACTTTTTTTAAGCTTTTTTTCATTTTTTAATCTCCTATCTGCATTAAATTTCTATCATTAGAATTTTATCAATGCATTGTAAAATCTACAATCAACTTTGTCTAAAGCTTTGGTTAAATGTAAGGGGTTTATGTTAAATATAAAAAGCTGATACAGTCAATTAAGACCGCATCAGCTTTTATAATTAAATTTATTATTCCTCTGTCACATCGGCAGCAACAGGAGAGTCGGCAGCGTTTTCATCCACGCTTTCCGCCTGCGCCTTGGCAGCAGCCTGAGCCTCTGCCTCTGCTTTAGCCTGAGCCTCAGCCTCTGCAGCAGCCTTAAGCTCTGCCTCCTTAGCGAGCTTAAGCTCAATCTTTCTGTAGGTATTCATACCTGTACCTGCAGGGATAAGCTTACCGATAATAACATTTTCCTTAAGACCGATAAGTGGGTCAACCTTACCCTTGATAGCAGCCTCTGTAAGCACCCTTGTAGTTTCCTGGAAGGACGCTGCAGAAAGGAAGCTGTCAGTTGCAAGTGAAGCCTTTGTAATACCGAGCAGTGTTCTTGTGCCTGTAGCAGGCTCCTTGCCCTCTGCCTCCATCTGTGCATTGGTATCCTCAAAATCAAGCCAGTCAGCATAGCTGCCTGGGAGGAAATCGGTATCACCGTTTTCATCAACCTTAACTCTTTTGAGCATCTGACGTACAATAACCTCAATGTGCTTATCGTTGATATCAACACCCTGAAGTCTGTACACACGCTGTACCTCTTGGATAAGGTAATCCTGCACACCTCTGATGCCCTTGATACGGAGAATATCGTGTGGGTTGATAGGACCCTCTGTAAGTGGGTCGCCCGCCTCGATAACATCACCGTTCATAACCTTTATTCTGGAGCCGTAAGGTATAAGGTATTCCTTGGTTTCGCCGTTTTCAGCGGTAACCACAACCTCACGCTTCTTCTTTGTATCTGTAACGGTAAGTCTGCCGCCAAACTCTGCAATAATAGCAACGCCCTTTGGCTTTCTTGCCTCGAAAAGCTCCTCAACTCTAGGAAGACCCTGTGTAAGGTCGTTACCGGATACACCGCCTGTATGGAATGTTCTCATAGTAAGCTGTGTACCAGGCTCACCGATTGACTG
>CABUWB010000153.1 GCA_902495025.1 uncultured Eubacteriales bacterium | reverse complement strand
TAAGGTTAATATACTTCAAAAATAAGCTTTTAATAATAATACGAGGAGGAAATGTAATGAAGAAAAGAATTATAGCTTTAATTATGGCATCTGTTATGACATTTTCGTCAGGATTTACAGTATTTGCTGAGGAAAGCTTTGCAGATAATTCGTTAGTCGAGGTCGGCGAAACCCTTTACGGCTTTACTGCCGTTTCACAAAGCGAATACAAAACGGCAAACGCTGAAGTTATGACATTTGAGCATACAAAAAGCGGTGCCACACTCGTTTATATTAAAAATGATGACAAAAATCTTGCTTTTAATATAAGCTACAGAACACCTCACACAGACGAAAGCGACAGAAACCACGTTTTTGAACACGCTATTTTGGCAAGCTCGGAAAAATATCCTTCAACAGATATTTTCTTTGATTTAGCTAACAAAACATACAGCACATACACGAATGCTATGACGTCTAACACACTTACAACCTATCCTGTTTCAAGTATGAGCGAAGAACAGCTTAAAAAAATGATGGACGTATATTTAAGCTGTATGGTAAGTCCCGAAATAATGGAAAATGAAAATTTCTTTAAAAGAGAGGCTATTAACTATACCCTTGAGGATAAGGACTCCCCCATTGAGCTTGGTGGTACTGTATTTTCAGAGGATACGGGTTATTTAACAAGTATGAGCGACCGAAACACAGATGCTGTACTCGATTGTCTTTATCCCGGAGAAATAGCATCAAATAGTGCAGGTAAAGCAGTTGAAAATTATAAGCTCCTTACCTACGAGCATACAAAAGAGCTTTATGAAATGTGCTATAATTTCGACAATTCCATTATAGTCCTTTACGGTGATTTGGATTATAAGGATTTTATGAAATTTATTGATGAAGAATATTTATCAAAGTATGAAAAAAAGGGTACAGATTTAAGTGCATACATTGACGGAAAAACACCGGCTAAATTTACTGATGAAATCGTTTATGCTCCCGCATACGAGGGTGATACGGTTGAAAATTCCTCAGTTGTAAACTACGCTATTGACCTTACTGGAATTGATTATAAAGACTTGTTCAAGCTTATGTATATTTGTACAATTCTTAACAATGATAATTCCGTTATAGATAAAAATCTTAAAGAGGTGGGAATAATCGGAAGCTTTAGTTGTGATGCAGATTTTTATTCGGCAAAACCTCTTATTTGTTTTTCTTTAAGTAATGTAAATGCAGATATAAAGGATAAATTTATGTCTGTTATTAAAGCTTCCATAAAAGAAATATCGGAAAACGGTTTGGGTAAATCCTACGAAAACGTTTTAAAAAGCTTGGAAATAAATGATGCACTTGAAACAGAATCAATAGAATTTCCCGTAAACTCTGCTGTTAACCTTGCGTGCTATTGGGCTGCTTCTGGCAAAACCGACTTTTTTGAATTATCTAACAAAGCGTTTGAAGAATTAAGGGCAGACGGCAGTCAGCAAAATGCCAAGGAGCTTTTTAAAACTCTTTTAGAGCCTGAAAATTCTGCTCTTGTTGCCGTTGTTCCAAAGCCGGGACTTGCCGAGGAAATAGAAGACGAAAGAATGCAGTATCTTGAAGATTTAAAGGCATCTATGAGTGATGAAGAAATTAACAAAATGATTGAGGATACAAAGGCTTACAACGAATGGAACAGCAATCCTATTCATAACAACAATGTTTCAATTAAGCCTAATCAGCTTCCCGAGCCTGAGGATTATGCCGAAGTTAACGTAAAAACCTTGGGTGCTGTTGAAAGCTACTCCTCTCAGATAAATAATGAAGTTGGAAGATATTCAATTTTATTTGATGCTTCTTCCGTAAAGCAAGAGGATTTGTATTTCCTTGACCTTTATGTTAAGCTTTTTTCAAAATTAAATACAGATAAATATACAGCAGAGGACTTATCGGAAATTATGCCAGTATATCTTAATAATTTTAATATTTCCGCAAATTATTATGATACCAAAGGTCAGAATTCTCCTCATCCTGTTGTTAATATAGTATGGTACTGTTTAAACGAGGATTATGAAAATTCTCTCAGCTTGCTTTTAAATATAATGGAAAAATCAGACTTTGGCGACAGCGAAAATATTATAAAATATCTTGAAGAAACCCTGCCTGCGCTTGACCCCGCAAAGTCGGACGACCCAATGGCTATGGCAAGGAATAAGGCATTAATTGGAATAAACGATAATGCAAAATTTAATTCAATTTTCAATAGCAAGGAGTATTACAAATTCTTAACTCAAGTCCTTGACAAAATGAAATCAGATGATGACTACTGCAAACGCTTTAATGAAAAAATGAACTCAATTACAAATCAGATAGTTCATAAGGATAATATTATAACAACCGTAGTAAGTACCGCAGAAGGCATTGAAGCAGCAGAAAAGGCAAATGATAAGCTTTTAAATGAGCTTAATTCAATTAATCTTCCAAGGGCTTCATTTACCTTTAATGATGCGGCTAAAAATTCTGCTTCTATAATTGAAGCGGCAAATCAGTATAGTGTTTTTGTAAATGAAATTACCGATGATTTTAAGGGCGAATATATACCATATATGTATTTGATAAACGATATTTATTCCGTTCCTCAAATTAGATTTACAAACGGTGCATATTCGGGCGGAACACTTTTTGCAACCTCTATGTACGAAAACTATATGTATTCATACAGTTATTCTGACCCTAATGTAGGCAAAACAATTAATACATACAGGGGACTTGCAAATTCATTAAAGACTGCTAATGTTACACAAGACAACCTTGATAATTATATTGTTTGTGCATATAGCCGCCTTGTAGTACCAAGAGGACAATATACAAATGCCGCAACATCTATTTCATACGAAATTATGAAAGCCGACAAGACACTTAATAAAGTCTTTGCCGACGGTGTAAGAAATTCAAAAGCAGAAGATAAAGCTGCGGCAATTAATTGTATTCAAGAAATGATTGACAATGGCTACATTGCCTTTGTAGGTAACAGCAACGCAATTAATGCTGAAAAAGACTTATTTGATGTTACAGAAGATTTTAGAGATAAGTAATTCACTTAAGTAGGTGAGAAATAGCCTTTTTAAAAATTGCAAAAATAAAAACTTTGGGACGAAGTTCCATGATTTTACCTCTGTAAATTAAAATTGTCTTAAGGGATAGTTTTTGGATATAAGTATCCTTGAAATTAATAATTATATATTATTCCCATGTAACAGAATAAACTATTTACATGGGAGGAATTACTATGGAAACAACTTTTATTTGCCACGAATGTGGTGCGGAACTGTCGGCTGACGAAGCATACTCTTTTGAGGGTGAGCATTATTGACTTGACTGCCTTGATGAGTTTACGGTGATATGCGAGCACTGCGGTTACAGGGTACGTGAGGATTATGCACATATTGACTCACGTCACACTATCTGCAACGAGTGCTTTGACGACCATTACACCTACTGCGAGAGCTGTGAGGCAATCATTGCAACCGAGGATGCTTTTTATCTTGACGAGTATGACGAATACCCATACTGTCGCAGCTGCTATCAGCGAGAGGTACATCACAGGAAAATCCATGATTACAGCTATAAGCCCGACCCAGAATTTCATGGAGAGGGCAACCGTTACTTTGGTGTTGAGCTGGAGGTAGACAAGGCAGGCTGTGATGAGGACAATGCAATAGAAATACTTGATATTGCAAATGACAAGCCAGAGGACAGGCTGTATATCAAGCGTGACGGCAGTCTGAATGACGGCATGGAGCTTGTATCACACCCAATGACACTTGACTACCACAAGAACGTAATGCCCTGGGGTGAGATTATGGACAGGCTTGTGGAAATGGGCTACCGCAGCCACAAGACAAGCACCTGTGGTCTGCACTGCCACATAAACAGAACAGCTTTCGGCAAGGACTATGACGAGCAGGAGTCGGTTATTGCCAGAATACTTTACTTTGTGGAGCATCACTGGGCAGAATTGCTAAGATTTAGCAGGCGCACACAGGCACAAATGGAACGTTGGGCAAACCGCTATGGTATGAAAGACAAGCCAAAGGAGCTTATGGATGATGTGAAAAAACGCTGCTCAAACCGCTACACCTGCGTAAATATTTTAAATTACAATACGATTGAATTTCGTATGTTCCGAGGCACACTCAAATATAACACATTCATAGCTACATTGCAGTTGATTGACTCAATCTGTGATGTAGCTATTTCTATGTCAGACGAGGAGATGCCAAACCTGTCATGGAGTGAGTTTGTAGAGGGGCTTGACAAGAAGAAATATCCCCAGCTTATTACATATCTCAAAGAACGTAACCTGTATATCAACGAGCCAGTGGAAAGTGAGGAGGATGCGTAATGTGTTGCTTATTTGGTTTAATTGACTATGACAACTGCCTTAGTGCAAGGCGCAAGGAAAAAATAATAAAGGTCTTGTCTGAGGAATGTGAAGCAAGAGGCACCGATGCCACAGGTATTGCCTATATGTCGGGCAGACAAATGGCAATACATAAGGCTCCACTGCCAGCCCATAAGATGCACTTCAGATTCAGGACTAATCCCAGTGTTATTATGGGTCATACCCGAATGACAACGCAGGGCAGTGAGCTGTATAACGAGAATAATCACCCTTTTTACTCAAATAAGCTCGGCTTTGCCCTTGCCCATAATGGGGTGCTTTATAATGACATCAACCTGCGTAAAGCTTATAAGCTCCCCGAAACCAAAATTCAAACTGACTCATACATAGCTGTCCAGCTCATTGACAGCAAAAATACCCTCGACTTTAACAGCGTTAAATATATGGCTGAAACGGTCGAGGGTTCTTTTTGTTTTACACTGCTTAGCAAGGAGAATGAGCTGTATATAGTCAAAGGCGACAACCCAATGGCTATTGCTAAATTTGACGGCTTTTACATATATGCCTCAACTGTGGATATTTTAAATAAGGCTCTGCGCAGACTTAACCTTAAACACTATGAAAAAGTCGAAATAAATGAGGGCGAAATTTTGAAGTTTGACAGAAAGGGTAATATAAGCAAGTCAGAATTTAAGTTTGATTATGGCTACTGCTGCTGGCATACTCTGCGAAACAGGGTAACAAAGCCCATTAATAATAACCTAAAAATACGTGATGAATACCTTGATAATCTACTTTACTATGCCAGCTCAATGGGTGTTGATGAGGATGAAATAATGGCTATGGTTAAAATGGGTTACAGCCTTATGGATATTGAGGATATGCTGTACGAAACCGAATACCTGTGTTATGAGGAGGACGATTATGCTGAATTATAATGGATTTAGGGAAACATTGATTACACAGATTAAG
>CABUWB010000152.1 GCA_902495025.1 uncultured Eubacteriales bacterium | reverse complement strand
ATATTGAGTTTAAACACTATATATCTCAGCAGCGTGAGATAAAAAGGCAGGAGGAGGTTATACGCAAGCTGAAAAGCTATAACAGGGAAAAGTCCATTAAAAGAGCCGAAAGCAGGGAAAAGCAGCTTGAAAAAATGGACAGGCTTGACGCACCCGAAAATCTGCCCGGTAAAATGCGCCTTGAAATAACTCCACGTAAGGAAAGCGGAAATGACGTGCTGACGGTGGAGAGCCTTGCAAAGTCCTTTGACGGCAAGAAATTGTTTAAAAATATATCCTTTGATATAAAAAAGGGTGAAAAGGTGGCGCTTATAGGGCCTAACGGCATAGGCAAAACCACGCTTTTCAGAATTATACTGGATAAGGTTAAGGCGGACGGCGGTGTACATAAGCTGGGTACGGGCGTTGTTGTGGGCTATTACGACCAGGAGCATGCAACCCTTAATACCGAAAAAACAATTTTTGATGAAATATCGGATACCTATCCCGATTTAAAAAATACGGAAATACGAAACGTGCTTGCTGCCTTTGTGTTTACTGGTGATGATGTTTTTAAAAAGATTTCAACCCTCAGCGGCGGTGAAAAGGGACGTGTCAGCCTTGCAAAAATTATGCTTTCAAATGCAAACTTCCTTATACTGGACGAGCCTACAAACCACCTTGACTTAAACTCAAAGGAGATACTTGAAAATGCGCTCTGCTCTTACAGCGGTACTGTGCTTTATATCTCACACGACAGATATTTTATAAATGCAACTGCACAGAGGGTTGTGGAGCTTACGCCTTGCGGTGCTGTAAACTACCTTGGTAACTATGATTTTTATATGGAGAAAAAGGCGCAGAGGGCGGCGGAAATAGCACAGGCACAGCCTGAGGAGCAGCTTACTGCAACCAAGCAGGACTGGCAAAAGCAAAAGGAGGAGCAGGCAGCAAGGCGCAAGATAGAAAACCGCATAAAAAAGCTGGAGGAGGATATAAGCACTCTGGAGGAAAAAATAGCGGAGCTTGACGCACAGCTGGAGCTGCCCGAGGTATTTACCGACGCAGGTAAGGCAAAACAGATATATGATGAAAAGCAGATTGCGGAGGATAATCTTGCCGAGCTTTATGAGCAGTGGGAGGAGGCAAGTGCATCTCTATAGGCTGTTATGAAAAAAATATATATAAAATTGCAAATATGTATTGACAAATTTGCTGATGTGTATTAATATATACTTACAAGTTGATGGGGGATACAGACAACTTGTAAAAGCAATCCTAAAATTTTTATAAACCCTTTTTGAAAAACACCCGGTTCGCCTTCGGGTGTTTTTTCGTATGTGATTTTTGCTGAATGGTATAAAATGGAAATATTATGCCAACAAAAAATTCGCTGTAATATTTATGCTTTTGTTTTGAAAAATTTATTTGCCTGTTTTGTCTTGTAATATTTGAAAATATCCTGTTGATGTGCTGCCATACTGCTGTTTTTAGCGGTTATGGCGGCATTTTTTGCTGTGCGGTAGTTAAACTGATGTCTTATATGCTGAGTATTTTGCACTGTTTCAAGTACTTTAAACCAATAAAATGCCGACAAACACCGTCTAAATTTGGTAAAATTTTTTTAATTAAAGCCCTTGTATTTTTAATATAAATGATGTATTATATGTTTGTAGTGGTTTAAAAGGGTAAATTGTGGAGCAAAAGGGTAAATAAAACCCATAAAGGCGGTGATAATATGTTCACAAGTGAATATTCACATTCAATAGACGCTAAGGGACGTATTGTACTGCCTGCCAAGTTTCGTGAGGAGCTTGGTGAGAGCTTTTATATAACCAAAGGCAATGTAACCAGCAAGGAAAACCGCATGGTTTGCGTTTATCCCGTTGACAAGTGGACGGAGTATGCCGAAAAGCTTGCCGCAATACCTGCCTCTGACAGGGTTGCGGGCAAATACGCAAGGAGCATTTTGTCAGGTGCTATACTGTGCGAGCCCGATAAAAATGGACGTATCCTTATACCAGAAAATCTGCGCCGCTTTGCCCAGCTTGATAAGGAGGTCGTTTCCATAGGACAGTTCAGCCATGTGGAAATTTGGGACAAGGCTAAGTGGGATATTTACAACGATGACGAGTTTGACGAGGCAGAGCTTGCTGCAAGCCTTGAAAAATATGGACTATAATATTTTTAAACCAAGTACAAAAGGAAAGAGATAAAGGAAAAAGAAGATGAACTTTGAGCATATACCCGTACTGTATAATGAATGTATCGAGGGGCTTAACATTAAGCCCGACGGCATATATGTTGACTGCACCTTAGGTGGTGCGGGACATTCAAGCGGCATTGCCGCAAAACTGTCCGAAAAAGGCACGCTTATCGGCATTGACCAGGACAGCGACGCTATTGCCGCAGCAAAGCAAAGGCTTTCGGCATACAGTAATGTGGTGTATGTTCACAGCAACTTTTCAAACATTAAAACCATTGCAGAGGATTTATCCCTCTATGCAAGCGGTGTTGACGGATTTTTGCTTGATATTGGCGTATCCTCACACCAACTGGATGAGGCGGACAGAGGCTTTTCTTACAATTACGATGCACCTCTTGATATGAGGATGGACCGCAGAAATCCACTGTCCGCTCATGTAGTGGTGAATACCTATTCCGCAGAGGATTTAACCCGTATCATACGGGACTACGGTGAGGAGCGATGGGCCAAAAGAATAGCTGATTTTATAGTAACCCAAAGAAAAATTAAACCAATAGACACAACCTTTGAGCTGGTAAGCGTTATTAAAAAGGCTGTGCCAAAGGGCGCAAGGGCGGACGGTCCGCACCCTGCAAAGCGCACCTTTCAGGCTATACGCATTGAGGTAAACGGCGAGCTTGAAATACTGGAACGCTCACTAAAAGCCATGGTGGATTTATTAAAGCCGGGTGGCAGGCTGTGCATTATAACCTTCCACTCACTGGAAGACAGAATTGTAAAAAATACCTTTCGTGAGCTGGAAAACCCATGTACCTGCCCAAGGGACTTTCCCGTATGCGTGTGCGGTAAAAAGCCCTCGGTTAAAATTATTACACGCAAGCCCATTGTGTCAGGCACAGACGAGCTTGAGGAAAATCACAGGGCGCACAGTGCAAAGCTGCGCATAGTTGAAAAGATAATATAAGCGGATATAGGATATAGCTCACCTTCTTTGTGCATGCGGAGATTTTGGATATATCAGATGTCTGCCAGAGGTAAAGAGTATGAACAGAAGAAGAAACAGCTATAATTCAACTTATTATAAACGGGTTTATGAAAACCGCTATAACTATACCTATAATAATACCTCCGAGGCGTACGAGTTGTATACCTATGAGGAGGATGAAATACAAAGCCGCAGACAAAGAGCAAAACAGGCTAAGGAAGCTGCCCTGCAGAAAGAAAAAATGCCCGTTGGCATGCTTAAGGTTATGCTTTGCGTTGCCGTTGTTTTTGGTATGTCGGTTACGTATTTAAGTGTAAGCGCAGGCAACAATGCAAGGTATAGGGAAATTGTAAGTATGAACGAGCAGCTTGAAACCCTTAACGAAAATAACGCCTACCTTGAAACAAGGCTTAACGAAACGGTTGATTTAAAGCGCATTGAGGAGCTTGCAAGCACAAGGCTTGGTATGTCTAAGCCAAAAAGCTATCAGATTAAGTATATTGATGTACAGAAGGAGAGCTATACCGTTCAGTACAAGACCGATTCAAAGGACTCCCTTACTTTTGTGGAGGCTATGAGCAATTTGTTTAAGGATTGATTATAATGGCTGATAATAATACAAAAAGAAATAACCGCCGCAGACCGCCTGATAAAGCGACCGGCAGCGTAAGACATAAAAAAAGACGCAGTGGCGACAGGGAAAAGGGCATTGTTTTCCGTATTGCCTTTATGTTTGTTATTATGTGCATCTGCATTGCTTTTTCGGGCATAGTGAGGGTGTGCGCAATTAAAATTAAAAACGGCGCCGAGTACGAGGCAGCGTCAATTAACAATCAGGTCAACAAGGTGAGGGATGAGGTTGTAAACCCAAACAGGGGCGATATTCTTGACAGAAACCACCAGAGCCTTGCAGTTGGCAATACCGTTTTTAACATTGTGCTGGATGTACGTATTTTAGCGGCACAAAGTGAGGACGTGCAAAGCAAAACCGTTGAAAAAATCAACTCAATACTGGGCATAGAAAAGTCCGAAATAGAGGCTTACCTTAAAAAGGACGAAAACGGAAACCCTGCAAAGGATACCAATTACCTTGTAATCGCAAAAAAGGTTGACTATGCAAAGGGCAAGGCAATAGAGGCTCTCGGCTATAACTGGCTTTATACTGAAACCGATACCAAGCGCAGCTATCCCAACTCAACACTGGCGGCACAGGTGCTTGGCTTTATCAGGGGCGATGTAAAGACAGGGCTTGAAAAACAGTATGATGCAGAAATGACAGGCACACAGGGGCGTAATTTCCGTACCTATGAGGAGGACGGAAGCGTTGTTACACAGCTCCAGGAGCCTATAAAGGGCAACACCCTTATAACCACGCTCGACCAGACCATGCAGCAGTATGCAGATGAGGCGTGCAAGGTTGCATACAACAGCTACGGTGCGGAGTATACCGCTACTATTATAATGAACCCTATGACGGGTGAAATATATTCAATGGCGCAGTATCCGGGCTTTAACTCAAACGACCCTATGCAGCTTACCGACCTTGAAAGCAAAAGCGAGGTCAAGGATAACTGGAGCTCGATGACAGACGAGGAGCGCTCCGTATACGCCAACAAGGCATGGAGCAACTTTGCCATATCCAAGTCCTTTGAGCCTGGCTCAATCTACAAGCCTATTGTGGTTGCAATGGCGCTTGAGGAGGGGCTTATAAGTCCGTCAAGTACCTTTGTGTGCAACGGCTCCAAAACTATTGCGGGCTGGAGCAAGCCTATCAAATGCCACAAAACAAGCGGACATGGTCAGCTTGACGTACAGGGTGTACTTGCTAACTCCTGTAACGTTGGTATGATGGAAATTATAGAAAAAATGGACCCTGCGGTCTATTATAAATATCACCACGACTTTGGTTTTCATCAGAAAACAGGCGTGGATTTACCCGATGAAAATGCGGTGGACAGCTCTGCGCTTATGTACAGCCTTGACAAGCTCAATAAGGTTGAGATGGCGACAAGCTCCTTTGGACAGGGCTTTAACTGTACTGCACTGCAGGCGCTTAACGCATTTAATGTTACCATAAACGGCGGTAAGCTCATGCGCCCCTATGTTGTATCACAGGTGGTTGACGCACAGGGTAATGTAGTTAAGGAAAATTCACCCGAGGTTGTAAGGCAGGTTATATCGCAGGAAACCTCTGATTATCTGCGCAAGGCAATGCAGGCTGTTTTAAGCAGCGAGGGTACAGGT
>CABUWB010000151.1 GCA_902495025.1 uncultured Eubacteriales bacterium | reverse complement strand
TTATTAAACAGCAGCCCGACATCGGACATATAAATTTTAAAGGCTGACGGGTCAGAATAAACGGAAAGCGGCTCCATACCATGCTCAATACGATTACATTCCAGAATAACGCCTGCCTGTTTAAGCCAGTCAAGAGAAGGCCCGAACATAGCAGCCGACCCGCCCCTTTGTACAACCTTGTACTGAAACTTTTTATTATCCTTTGCAAGCTGGTTTGTAATGGAGTTATAGCAGGCTCTTATCTTTACCGCCTCGGTATTTGTTGCATATTTTGCCATATCTGCGGTATAGTTATTTATAATTTCACTTTGAACAAGCCCTGCATCAATGTATGAGTTGCTTTCATAAAAACTTTTTACAGCCTCGGGCATACCGCCAACAATAAGGTAGTCCTTATACATTTCCATAGCCCTTTTATGCAGTGTTTCTGGAACAGGAGCAAGGTTTTCATACGCCGTTTTTATTTTCTCACAAATAAAATCCGCATTGCCTGCCCATAAAAACTCCTCAAAATCCATTGGAAAAAGCTGAATTGTGTTTACCTTACCCACAGGGTAGGAATAGCTGCTCCTGTTAATGGCAACACCTAAAAGACTGCCCGCCGCAGCAATATGGTATTCGGGAGCGTCCTCACAAAAATATTTCAGAGAGGTTATCGCCCTTTCACAGCTTTGTATCTCATCTAAAATAACAAGTGTTTCTCCCGGAAGAATTTTTTCTCCTGCCTCACCCTCAAGGTATTTTATAAGCCTTGAGGCTGATATATCATCATCAAAATATCCCCTTACCGCTGTATTTCTTTCAAGATTTATATAGACGGTGTTTTTGTAAAACCTTCTGCCAAACTCTCTTAATATATAAGTTTTGCCTACCTGTCTTGCGCCGTTTAATATGAGAGGCTTCCTGTCGGCAGAATTTTTCCAGCTGATTAATCTGCTTTCAATTTTACGTTTCATGCTATAGCCTCCTGTCATAATTTATATTTATATATTACCACCATTTTTATTTTTAAGTCAATAAAAATATATAAATTTATGATTTTTTAGGACTTAACTTTTAAGAGTGTTGGTGCTTTAACATGTGCTTTCAGTTGAAAATACAATTGAAACATATTCTAAAATAAGAAACAGCGTTATTGCCGCACAAAATAAAATATATACCGCCGTTAATTCTGCTATGGTACAAGCCTATTGGGAAATTGGCGAACAGATTTATATTGCTTGTGGTGAAAACGACCGTGCTGAATATGGCAAGAGCTTGCTCAAATATCTTTCCGAGAAGTTGACTGCTGAGTTTGGCACAGGATTTAATATTCGCAACTTGCAGATGATGAGGAAGTTTTACCTTATGTATCGGAATGCGAACACACTGTGTTCGCAATTGAGCTGGTCGCATAATCGTCTGCTTATGCGTATCTCTGACGAAAAACGCAGAGAGTGGCACACCGAAGAATGTGCAAAATCCGGTTGGAGTGTTCGTCAGCTTAAATCCATAATAAATCCAAGCAGCCATATCAAATTTTTATGTTTATTTTACAACCCAAATTCAAAAAAAATAAGGGCAAAAGTACAGCTTTTTTCTCAAATCACAGCCTTAATTACTTTTGCCCTTAAAAAATTATTCTTCGTTATTTCGCATTACATCAGCCTTTTACACAGCTTGCTGCATTACCTTGATATACACAAAAACTGATATTTTTGCAAAATCACCGCTAATTTCCAAATATTTAATTTGCAGCCGACATAACAGTAACCTTACCGCTTACCGTACCCTTAGCAGCCGCCGTACTGCCAGACACAGCTCCGTCAGTGCCATAGCCGTCATCATTAAGAGTAAGCTTAAACTTTAAAAAGAACAAAAGAATTAAAGCTCCATGACTTTATAGAACGGAACTTTATCAGCAGTATTATTTAAAATACTTAATTTCGATATATTGACAAATATCTTATACATTAAATTTCTACCTTTTTAAGTTCCTATGTTCCCTAAGACTACTGAATATACTTCAGTATCAGGTTAATAATATATAATTGATAATTATAACTTTACAGGGGTGCATTTAAAATGATATTAAAATATAACGGTTGAATTTTCAAAATTACAACGGTTGAAAATAGCAAATTACAACGGTTACACTTGACAAATCGCAACGGTTACATTACACTATGATTATAAGAGGTGATTAATATGGATAAGAAAAGCTATCGACCCCGAATAATTGATAACAAGGTTAGGCAATATTTATCAGCGTTTGGCGCTGTATGTATTGAAGGTCCTAAATGGTGTGGAAAAACGTGGACCTCATCCATGCACAGCAACAGCCAAATATTTATTGGCGACCCAGCAGGCAATTTTCAAAACCGCCAATTAGCCGAAATGAATCCGTCATTGGTTTTGGAGGGTGATATTCCCCGTTTAATTGATGAATGGCAGGAAGTGCCACCCATTTGGGACGCTGTCAGATACCATGTTGACCAAAAAGATAAAAAGGGGCAGTTTATACTGACAGGCTCCGCAACACCAAATCACAAAGGTATTATGCATAGCGGCGCAGGCAGAATAGGCAAAATCCGTATGCGCCCCATGTCGCTTTACGAATCCGGTTTTTCAAGCGGAAAAGTTTCTTTGGAGGAATTGTGCAGCGGAAATCTTACCCCAGCCATAACCGGTGAAGTGGATTTACGCAAAATTATTGAATACATTGTAAGGGGCGGCTGGCCTGCCAACATTAATACACCTATTGAACAGGCGGCTCTTTTGCCCAAGGAATATCTTGATGCTGTAATAAATGATGATGTATACCGTATAGACGGCATTAAAAGAGATACACGCAAAATGCAGCTGCTTTTGAAATCCCTGGCAAGAAATGAATCCACCACCGCAACAAACAAAAAACTTAGAACTGATATAATAACACTTGATGACGAGGATATCAATCAGGAAACTGTTGCAAACTACCTTGATATTTTCTCACGCCTTTTTCTTACCGATAATCAGCCACCTTTTTCCTCACATATACGTTCTTCTGTACGTATTAAACAGGCAGAAAAAAGGCATTTTTCAGACCCCTCTCTCGCTTGTGCACTGTTAAAAGCAACACCCGATATGCTTTTAAATGACCTGGAAACCTTAGGCTTTTTGTTTGAGTCCCTATGTGAACGTGATTTGCGTATTTATGCAGAAGCCTTTAATGGCAGCTTATTTCACTATCAGGATTATAATAATAAGGAAATTGATGCAGTTATTGAATTGCAAAATGGCGATTGGTGTGCATTTGAAATTAAACTTGGTGCTAATCAGATAGACAACGCAGCAAAAAGCCTCATTAAAATAAGAGATGACATTCAAGCTGAAAAGGGCGGTAAACCACCTAAAATACTCTGCGTTATATGCGGTCTTTCAAACGCTGCATATCAGCGCCCCGATGGTGTATTTGTAGTTCCCATAACAGCATTGAAAAACTAACTTAACATTAAAGCGGGCTTGTTACCTTGAAATAACAAGCCCCCTTTTCGTATCACAGTCTCCAACAATTCGGTCACAATTTGCAACTTTGCCACAGACCCCTTTATAAATTAAAACAATTCTGAATGACTCCCCAAGCGGTACAATATAAGAACAAGAGTGTTATTCACAATTTCATATACCAAAAGCCAGTCAGGCTCTATATGACATTCACGACTTATTTCTTTGCATTTTCCTCTAATTCCAATAGATATTTATCAAAATCAGACATAAATAGCCTATCCTGAATTACTCGGTATTTCTCAAATTCAGTCTCGGCTTTTGCCTTAGCAATCTCTGCTGTAATTTTTCCTGCATCCTGAAGAATTTCTCTGTCATCTGCCATCAGGAATAAATCAAGACGTTTCGACCAATCCTCCATCGTCATCGGAATATGACGTTCTGCGCGGTCTTCTGCCAAATCTAGATATGCAGACACAATACGCTCTAATGAACGCATCTCCTGCTCAGTAAGATAATTCTTCGCAATGCTGACATCGCTTTTTACAATTTTACCTTCCGGTGCCGCTGCCCACGTAGTAAGTCCCATATGTGGTTTTTCCGCATCAGCACGCTCATAAATAAGTTCAGCTGCCGTATGTCCATGCACTGCATAATGCATCTTATTCTGTACCTTCGCAAAGAACTGCTTCGTTGTTTTTGCTGTACGTTCATAATCAAGTGCTGTGGCATAGATATCTGTTATCTTTTGGTAGAACCTGCGCTCAGACAAACGAATTTCTCGAATCCGCTCCAGCAAACGGTCAAAATATTCTGTTGTAAGTATTGAGCCACCATTTTTCAAACGCTCGTCGTCCATGGCCCAGCCTTTTATGGTATAGTCCTTTGCAATCTGATTAACCCATTTACGAAACTGTACTGCACGCTCGGAATTTACTTTAAATCCAACCGCAATAATCATTTCTAACGAATAGTGATTTGTACTGTAGCTCTTTCCGTCAGTGGCAGTTATTCTAAATTTTCGAACAACTGAATCCTCCTGCAACTCACTATCCTCAAATATTTTTTTAATATGATAATTTATTGTGTTCGTACCTACATCATACAATATAGCCATCATTTTCTGCGTCAGCCATATATTCTCATCCTCATAGCGCATCTCAATGCTGTCCTGTTGGTCGCCAACAGAGGCAACGTAAGTCAGATATTCCGCTGCACTTGAGCGGATGGTTATTTCATCTTTTTTCTTTTTCAAATATGATTCCTCCCTTGCCACTTAAGTAATCCTAACATCCTATCCAGTATCATATTTACCTGTACGGCTTCATATTGTCTCATAAACGAACCATTACAAAAGTTGTCTTCACGAAGAAGGATTGTTAATAAAGCCATGCAAATTTCATAACCCGCATTTGGATGTTGCACTCCCCTCAGCACCAGCACTCGCTGTAATCTCATTCGGGATATTTAAACTTAATTCAAAAGGTATGCCATTCGTTCTTATTGTCTGTCTAAGAAAAATATTTACTGCCGTTGTCATATTGAGACCAAGTTCATTGAATATTTTTTCTGCAGCCTCTTTTACACTTTTATCAGTACGTATATTTAAGTTAATATCTCCCATAGAAAACACCTCCCTGTATTTTATATTTATTATAACGCAATATTGAGCATATTGCCAATATTTTCTGTACATAACAAATTATGTACTCAAAAAAAATACTAATACAGCTATGGCATTACGCTTAAACGCAACACCATAGCTATTTTTAATTATTACACCATTCTTACCTCGCAGTCATACAGATACACATTATCGCTTAAACGTTCTTCCTCTGAAACCGCCATAACATTTACCTCTTTAACCATATTTCTTACTACCTCAGGCTCGGCAAAGCTTTTGGGGACGATAAGCAGCTCATTAATTGATGACGGAATAATGTAAAGGTCATCATTAAGCCTTGTTTTGAGCTGGTCTAGTATATCAGTGTTCACGATATTTGCT
>CABUWB010000150.1 GCA_902495025.1 uncultured Eubacteriales bacterium | reverse complement strand
GCATGTGGCAAAACAACCCTTTTAAGGGACATTATACGGCAGGTTAGCAGCGGCGGCTTATGTGTTGGTGTGGCAGATGAACGCAGTGAAATTGCAGGTACATATATGGGACAGGCTGCAAACGACCTTGGCAGCCGTACGGATATACTTGACGGCATATACAAGGAGGATGGAATGTATATGCTGCTGCGTAGTATGGGCGTACAGGTTATAGCTGCCGATGAAATAGGCTCGGCAGGTGAGCTTGAATGTATAAGACATATAGTAAACTCGGGTGTTTCGCTGCTTTGCAGTGTACACGCAGAGAGCCTTGACGAACTGAAACGCAGAAACGGCTTTGATTTGCTTGTGGCGGACAAGCTGTTTAAGCGTTATATAATTTTATCCACTATGCCCTCGGCAGGCAGTATAAGCGGAATTTATGATGAGGAGATGAAGCCATGTTTATGAAAATTGCAGGTGCGTTGCTGCTTATTTTAGGCGGCGGTGGACTTGGTATGTACTATGGTCTTGCTTGTGAGTTCAGAAAAAGGGAGCTGGAAGAATTTAAAAGGGCGCTTATGCTTATGTATTCCGAAACACAGTTTGGGCATACCCACCTTTCGGGCATGTGTGAGAGGGCATCGGAGATATGTGCGGGGGCTGTAGCTGATATTCTGCATGGCTTTGCTCTTGCACTTAAAGACAAAAGTATAGAGGATATTGCCGCTGTGTGGCGCAGTCATGTGCAAAGGGGTGCGGCTGACACCCACCTGTCCGCAGAGGATTTTGACAAAATATCAGCTCTCGGTGAGGGACTTGGCAGCGGAGATATAAACCGTCAGCTTAACTCTATAAACCAGCTTATCACTTATATAGATATGAAAAATACGGAGCTGGAGCGTCTTGGTGAAAAAAATCTGCGCCTTTACAAAAGTACGGGCGTGCTGATTGGCATTTTTGCCGTAATACTGCTGATATAAGGACGGTGCTTTTATGGATATAAATATTGTGTTTAAAATTGCAGCTGTCGGCATACTGATTGCGGTGCTAAATCAGGTGCTTATACGTGCAGGACGTGAGGAACAGGCTATGATGACGACGCTTGCAGGGCTTGTTGTGGTGCTTTTCTGGGTAATTCAGTACATAAGCACCCTGTTTGATACGGTGCAGACTATTTTTAATTTGTAGCAGAGGTGGCTTATGGGGATAATTCAGCTTGCCGCAGCGGCGGTTACGGCGGCGGTGCTTGCCCTGCTGCTGAAAAAGGAGGCACCCGTATTTGCGCTTTTGCTTGCCTTTGGTGCAGGGGTTATTATCATAATTGCCGTAATGCCTCAGCTTAAAAGCGTAATGTCGCTTATACGTGATATTGCACAGGAAAGCGGTGCAAACAGCTATGTAGGTATATTGTTTAAAATTATAGGCATTTCCTATACCGCACAGTTTGCCTCCGATATATGCGAGGATGCAGGTGAGCGTGGACTGGCGGCAAAGGCAGTGCTTGCAGGCAAGGTGCTTGCTGCGTTTTACTCTCTGCCCGTTGTAACGGCTCTTATTGAACAGATAAATCTGATGTTCCGTTAGGGGGAATGTTATGAAAAAAATACTTGCCCTGCTGTTTGTGCTTGCCCTGTTTTGCAAGGGTGTTCAGGCGGCAGAGGTTACAATAGGCGACAGCCTTGAAAATACTGATTTTGGTGAGCTTGAGGAGCTTTCCAAGGATAAGTATGACATAGATATTAAGGAGCTTGCAGGCAAAATAATTAGCGGTGATTTTGACAGTGGTGATATTTTTGACAGTATTACAGCTCTTTTAATAGGTGAGGTTGAAAAAAACAAAGCCTTTGTAAAGCGTATATTGCTTATATGTGTGCTGAACGGAATTATTGCTGCCGCTGCAGAGGGATTTATAAAAAACGGTGTTGAACGGTATGCCGATTTTGCCGCCTGCGGTGCAGCAGCCGCCATGCTTGCCGCAGGATACAGGGCGTGTGCGTCAATACTTACCTCTGGTGCGGCTGAAATAACAGATATTATGCATGCCGCTGTACCGCTTATACTGTGTATTGTAACGGCTGACAGCGGCGGTACGGGTGCGCTTGCCTATGCAGGGGTGCTGTCGCTTGCCACAGGTATACTTGACGGCTTTGTAAGAAATATAATTGTGCCACAGATTACTTTTTCGGTTATGCTTTCAATGCTTAACTGTATGTGGGAGCGCAGCCTTGTTGGCAGGCTTTCACAGCTCCTTTCTTTTCTTGCTGTGTGGGAGCTGCGGCTGTGTGCCTTTGCTTTTGTGGGCTGTCTTACACTTGGCAGAATAGGTGCTGCACCTGCATCAGCGGCGGTTGGCAAGGGAGTAAGGCTGGCGGTGGGTGCCGTACCTGTGGTGGGCGGCCTTTTTGAAAACAGCCTTGAGGCTGTCGCAGGCTTTGTAAGCGTGCTAAAGGGCGGTGCTGCTGCGGCGGTCATTGTAGTTATTGCCGCCGCATGTATGGGCGGTCTTATCAAGCTTGCTGCCGTTATGCTTATGTACAAGCTGACAGCGGCGCTTGCCGAGCCTATGGGCAGTAAAAAAATTACTGCAATGACAGATAGTGCCGCAGATGGTGTAAGTCTGCTGACAGGCGCATATTTTACACTTATGCTTATGTTTATATCAGCCGTAAGCGTTATGCTTGGCAGTTTTTCGTAAGGGGGCGGTTATATGATGAATTTGCTGGCAGAATATGTCAGGTCCCTTGCTGTATTTATGGTTGTTGCCTGTGTGTGCCGCATAATTCTGCCCGAGGGTAAATTTTCAAATGCAGTGGGCTTTGTTACGGGCATAATGCTTATCTTAATTGTGCTTAAACCAGTAAATACATTGCTTTCGGCAGACTGGAAAAGCTGTATTAAAAACGCTTTTTCCTTTGATACATATTCGACAGGCTCTTATGAAAAAAACGGCGAAAATGCCATAATAGGTTATTTTGAAAAAGAGTGTGAAAATATGCTTACGCAGGAGCTTGATGCCAAGGCGGTATCCGTAAGGGCTGCCGATGACGGCGAGGGGGTATATATTGCACAGGTTTATATTGAAACAACAGGTGCAGCTGATAAGGCAAAGCGGCGTACCTCACAGCTCTGCGGAATTGATGAAAATAAAATAACGGTTTTGGTAATAGACGGAGGCTGACAGGAATATAATGAAGCAGATAAGAAAAATTTTCATGAATAAAAATACCGCACTTATATTTTATGTGCTTGCGGCGTTTGGAATTGTGCTTATGCTTTTTCCGCACAGCGGCGCTGTAAGCACTGCACACCGAGAGGACGAGGTCAGGGAGGAGGATAAGACAGACACTCAGAGTGCGGAGCAAAGGCTAGAGCAGCTCCTGTCGCTTACCGAGGGAGCAGGTCAGGTAAGGGTGATGATTACATATAAAAATAACGGCAGAATTACCGTAGCCGAAAATAAAACCGCCGAGGAAAGCAGTGATACAGGCTTAAAAAGGGTGAGCAGCAGCTCCGATGTAGTGCTTAACGGAGAAAACAAGCCTGTTGTCATATCTGAGGAAATGCCGCAAATTGAAGGTGTGCTTATTGTGGCACAGGGCGGTGGAAGCATTGAGGTAAAAAACGCTCTTATAAGGGCTGCCGAGGCATTACTTGATGTAGAGCCTCATAAAATAGAAGTATTAAAAATGAAAACGGAGGGTTAAAATGTTTATGTTTAAAAAAAATCAGGTTGTTATCACCGCACTGGTGGTTATGATTGCGGCGGCAGGGTATCTTAATTATGTGGACTCTGTGCCGGGTGAAACCAGCGAGGTTATGCTTGTTGACGGCGACAGCGTAGCAGGGGTTATTGCACAGGAGGACAGCGCACAGGCGGATATTATCTCGCCAGATGAAAATATTGAAATAGCGCAGGTTTCCGAAACCACAACAGCAAATTCTGCTGCACTTGATACACAGGACGAGGCGGCACAGGTCAGCGCAGGCAGTGATGATGCAGGTACGGCAGTGTTTGTAAATTCGGGTGATGAGTCGTCATATTTTATACAGGCAAAGCTCGAAAGGGAGCAGTCAAGGGCAAAGCAGAAGGATTTGCTTAACGAAATGCTTAACAATGACAAGCTTGATGCCGATAAAAAAAGTCAGGCAGCCGACCAGATGCTTGAAATACAAAAGCGTATTGAAAAGGAAACTGCCGCAGAGTCCATGATTGAGGCAAAGGGTTTCAAAGAGGTTTACGTAAGGATTGACGAGGACACCGTTGATGTGGTGGTTGACAGAACACAGCTTACCGAAAGTGAGATTGCGCAGATTGAGGATATTGTTAAGCGCAAAACAGGTGTTTCTGCCGACAAAATAAGGATTTCACCTCTCAGAGGTCATAACAGTGAAAAAAAGTGATGATAAAGAGGCTGTCGCATTAATTTTGTGACAGCCATGTTTTTTATTAATATAAATTAGAGTTTAGCAGTGTATTTTTTTCAGAATTACATCAATTTTAGAAATTAATAATGATACCTAACATTCAATTGTAGGGGCGGATATTATCCGCCCGAATTTAAACATACCGCAATTGTTGGCGGGCGGCAGGTTGCCGCCCCTACGGTAAATCCATACGTTATTGATTTGAATGTTAGGTTGTTGATGTTACTCTGCTAAACATTAATTTATATTAATTTATCCTTTAAATAATATCTGTTTAAATGCGATAGCTCTTTATTTGTGCAAAGGTTTTTTTAGGTGGGATATGCACAAGACAAAGTAAAATGTCATATAGTATATAAATTGCCCTGAAGGGGTGCTTGTGTGTTAGGTTTAATTTTGCAGTGCTTTTTTATGTTTGCTTATGTAGGCGGAAGCTCGTTTAAAACACCGCTTACGGCAGAGGAAGAGGCAAGGTATTTAAAGGCAATGGCAGAGGGAGACAGCAGAGCAAGGGATATACTTATTGAGCGCAATATGCGCCTTGTTGCACACATTGTAAAAAAGTATTCGTCCATGCGTATGGATAATGACGAGCTGATTTCCGTAGGCACAATAGGGCTTATTAAGGCTATAAATACCTTTAAAAGTGATAAGGGCAGCAAGCTGGCTACCTATGCGGCAAGGTGTGTAGAAAATGCTATGGTTACATAGGTTACACAAGGGTTGAATGTATTATACATTTAATGATTTGTAAAAATGTAAATGTTTTATAAATTAAAACTTTATTGTGTATTATAGACTTAATATTATTAGCTTTTGTTTTAATATAGTTTGATAGAGAAAACAAGCGTTTGCTTGAGCCTGACAGGGCTAAAAATACTTGACATATTTTGTATAATGGTAGTATAATGAACTATCGACTATAGTATCTTTTTTTATTAAAATGTATAAGGAGCATAGTAATTTGTAGGGATTGAAGATACGCCTGAAAAAGTAGCTCCTTGCTTGTATCGCATTCAGTGCAACCTCTTTTGAGGAGATTGGAGTGAAAATGGGGTTGTTTACAAAGTCAAAAAAACACACACAAGCTGTTCAGGCACAGCCT
>CABUWB010000149.1 GCA_902495025.1 uncultured Eubacteriales bacterium | reverse complement strand
TCAGCATTACCAGAGGGGTAATGTTATGGATAAGCTGACAGTTGTTGAAAGCTGTGAGGAAAATAAAACAGGTACTTTTGTACGCTTTAAACCCGATGCGGAAATTTTTGAAGAGGTCGTATTCAATTACGAAACTCTTAGGGAGCATCTTCAGGAAACAGCTTTTCTTACCAAGGGTATAAGAATTGCCTTGCGAGATGAGCGTGAGGGACAGGAAAGACAGGACGTTTTCCATTACACAGGCGGTATAAAGGAGTTTGTACAGCATATAAACAACGGCAAACAGCCTATTTATGACAGTGTATTCTACTGTGAGGGTTTTAAGGACGATATTAAGGTAGAGGTGGCTCTCCAGCACAATGACGGCTATAACGAGAGCTGCTATTCCTACGTAAACAATATAAATACAACAGACGGCGGTACCCACGTAACAGGCTTCAGAAATGCCCTTACCAAAACTATAAACGATTTTGGCAAAAAATCGGGACTTTTAAAGGAGAATGAAAAGCTTTCGGGTGAAGATATACGTGAGGGACTTACCGCAATTATCAGTATAAAAATTTCCGAGCCACAGTTTGAGGGACAAACTAAAACCAAGCTTGGCAACAGTGAGGCTGCACCTGCAGTACAGTCAGTATTTGCGGAAAACTTACAGTACTTCCTTGAGGAAAATCCGTCAATTGCCAAAATTATTTATGAAAAGGCAACCATGGCTGCAAGGGCAAGGGACGCTGCACGTAAGGCAAAGGACCTTGTAAGGAGAAAATCTGCTCTTGATATAGGCAGGCTGCCCGGCAAGCTGACAGACTGTACCGATAAGGACCCTGCAAACTGCGAAATTTATATCGTAGAGGGTGATTCTGCGGGCGGCTCTGCAGTTAAGGCAAGGGACGCACGCACACAAGCTATTCTTCCGTTAAGAGGTAAAATTCTTAACGTTGAAAAGGCAAGACTTGACAGAATTTTGGGTAATGAGGAAATACGCTCAATGATTACTGCCTTTGGTACAGGTATTCATGACGATTTTGACATAACCAAGCTGCGCTACAACAAAATTGTAATTATGACAGATGCCGATGTTGACGGTGCGCATATTGCAACCCTGCTTTTAACCTTTATTTTCAGGTTTATGGCGCCTATTATCGAGGAAGGTCACGTATATCTGGCACAGCCACCTCTCTATAAGCTTGAAAAGGGCAAGGGTGAATACTATGCTTACAGTGATGAGGAGCGTGACAGAATTATTGCTGAAATAGGCTCGGAGGGCATGAAGCCTATCCAGCGCTATAAGGGTCTTGGTGAGATGGATTACAGTCAGCTCTGGGAAACCACTATGGACCCTAAAAACAGAATTTTAAAGCGTGTTACCATTGAGGACGCACGTATTGCGGACGAGGTTTTCAGCCAGCTTATGGGTGATGATGTAGAGCCAAGACGTATATTCATTCAGGAAAATGCAAACTTTGCAACTCTTGATGTATAAAAGGAGAAGCAAACATGGAAAATCAATTTGATAAAATAACGGAAATAGAAATTTCCGACGAGATGAAAAGCTCATATATCGACTATGCCATGAGTGTTATTGTGGCAAGAGCGCTCCCTGATGTGCGTGACGGTTTAAAGCCTGTTCAGCGACGTATTCTGTATGCCATGAACGAGCTTAACCTTGACCCGTCAAAGGGCTATAAAAAGTGTGCACGTATTGTCGGCGATACAATGGGTAAGTATCACCCTCATGGTGATTCATCAATTTATGACGCCCTTGTTAGAATGGCGCAGGACTTTAATATGCGCTATATGCTTGTTGACGGCCATGGTAACTTTGGCTCAATTGACGGCTTTGGTGCTGCTGCCTCACGATATACCGAGGCAAAGCTGCAAAAAATAAGTATGGAAATGTTAAGGGATATTGATAAGGATACTGTTGACTTTATCGATAACTACGACGGTGAGTTCAAGGAGCCTACCGTTCTTCCCTCACGTATTCCAAACCTGCTTGTAAACGGTTCAAGCGGTATTGCGGTTGGTATGGCTACAAACATACCTCCACACAACCTTACTGAAATTATAAATGCAATTATTAAAACAATAGATAATAAGATTGAGGAAAACAGGGATACCGAAATTGACGAGCTTATGTCAATTGTCAAAGGTCCCGATTTTCCAACAGGCGGTATAATCTACGGTACCGCAGGCATATCCTCAGCTTACAGAACAGGACGAGGCAAGCTCAAATTAAGGGCAAGAGCCGAGGTACAGACAACCCCTAACGGCAGGGAAGAAATTATCGTTACTGAAATACCTTATCAGGTAAACAAGAAAAAGCTTATCAAGCAGATAGCAGATCTTGTTAAGGATAAGCGTATTGAGGGCATAAGCGATATTAACGATTACAGCCAGAAGGACGAAATTAAAATCGTAATAGAGTGTAAAAAGGATACAAATGCCGAGATAGTTTTAAACCAGCTCTATAAATTCAGCCAGTTACAGGAAACCTATTCAATAATTTTCCTTTCAATTGTTGATGGTGTGCCACGCATACTTAACCTTAAGGAAATGCTGGACTATTACCTCAAATATCAGGAGGAAATTATTACAAGGCGTACACGCTTTGATCTTAAAAAGGCACAGGCACGTATCCATATTGTAGAGGGACTTGTAAAAGCGCTTGACAATATTGACGAGGTTATCAATATCATAAGGTCATCACAGACAAGACCCGAGGCTAAGGAAAGACTTATCACAAGGTTTGAGTTTACCGACCTCCAGGCAGAGGCTATCTGTAATATGCGTCTTATAGCTCTTACAGGTCTTGAATGGTTAAGACTTTTAAACGAGCTTGCAGAGCTGCAGGCTAAGATTGCCGAATATGAGCTTATTCTCTCTGATGAAAACAGGCTCTATGAGGTAATCAAGGGTGAAATTGTCGATATTAAAAACCGTTTCAGTGATGACAGACTTACATCAATTGTACAGGATATGGGCGAGATTGATATGGAGGACTTAATTGAGGACGAAATGAGCGTTATTACAATGACTTCCCTCAATTATATCAAGAGAATACCGCTTGATACCTATAAGAGCCAGAACAGGGGCGGCAAGGGTATTATCGGTATGCAGACAAGGGACGAGGACTGTGTTACAAGTCTGTTCCTAAGCTCTAACCACAGCCATATACTGTATTTTACAAATACGGGTAGGGTTTACCGCACAAAGACATGGCAGGTGCCAGAGGCAGGCAGAAATGCCAAGGGTACGCCTGTTATTAATGTAATTGACCTTGACGAGGGCGAAAAGATAACAGAAATTATAACCGTAAGAGAGGTTGATGAAAATACAAACTTTGTTATGGTTACAAAGAGCGGTATTATCAAAAAGATAAGTGCTGACAGCTTTAAAAATATCCGCCGCTCGGGTCTTAGGGCAATTAATTTAAAAGAGGACGACGAGCTTATTGCTGTGCGTAAGCTGGAGGGCAACAAGGATATTTTTGTTGCAACTAAATTTGGTATGACTATACGCTTCAGCCAGTCCGATTTAAGAAACCTCGGCAGAACGGCGTCGGGTGTTAAGGCTGTTACCCTTAATGAGGGTGATGAGGTTATCGGCGCAGAGGTTATCGAAGACGGCTTAAAGCTGCTTATAGTAAGTGAAAAGGGCTATGGCAAGTGTACCGATACCGACTCCTTCCGTATCCAGTCAAGGGGCGGCAAGGGTCTTAAGGCATATAAGGTAACTGAAAAAACAGGTAATGCCGTTGGTATTGCAATGGTAAATGACAACGAGGAGCTTATGCTTGTAACAAGTGAGGGTGTAATTATCCGTATAAGGGTAAGGGATATTTCCACCGTCGGCAGAATAGCACAGGGCGTTAAGCTTATTAATGTTGAAGATGGCGTTACCGTAATGAGTATTGCAAAAATCAGTGAGGACTGCATTGATGAAAATGAGGAAACAGCTGATATTGATGTAAAAGATAACCAATAACAGAATTAATAAAAATAATTCAATTTTGGTGTTGATTTTGTATATACTTTGTAATATAATATAGTTGCACGCAAATGAGGCCTGATTTGTAAAATAGTGTAATTTTTTTATTAATTTTTTAAATTATACATTCTCTTCCCCAAGGCGTGTATTTGAAGTATGCTTGCATATTTCTTGTTTTACAAGTCAGGTTCTCTCCCTTATAAATTTCAGCTGCCGCATATTAAACGGCAGCTTTTTTATATAATTTTTTAAATTTTTTAAAATTTATGCTTGACATTACAGCATTTATGTATTATACTAATAAAGTCGCTGATGAGTGATATATAAATGTGGCCTGGTAGCTCAGCTGGTTAGAGCGCTGGCCTGTCACGCCAGAGGTCGAGGGTTCGAGCCCCTTCCAGGTCGCCACTATTTATATGGGAGCATAGCTCAGCTGGGAGAGCATCTGCCTTACAAGCAGAGGGTCATAGGTTCGAGCCCTATTGTTCCCATTTTATTTTTTATAAATGCTTTTTCCTTATGCCGGTGTGGCGGAATTGGCAGACGCAAGGGACTTAAAATCCCTCGGGGGCAACCCCGTACCGGTTCGAGTCCGGTCACCGGCAGTGTGAAATTCGGGTTTAGCTTTGCTAAGTCCGAATTTTTTTGTATAAAATATAGGGGGACAAACTAAAATGAGGATTAAACAATTAATAAGTGCTGCTCTTGTAATGGGTATTGCACTTACATCATCGGTATTACCATCTGTTTATGCACAAAATAACAGTGTACAGGCATTTGGCACAACCAGTGGTACTGCCTATGCCGTTGAGGGTGGAAATATTTATATTGATAAAGGCTCTGTTGTAGGCTGCGACAGCTCTGTTACAGCGGCGGTAATACCTGCGCAGATTGACGGTGTTGACGTAACAAAAATAGCGTCTAATGCTTTTTACAACTGTTCGTCCTTAAAATCCCTTGTTATACCTGAGGGCGTAAAGGAAATAAGTGTAAACGGTATTCGTATGTGTTCAAAACTGGACAGCGTAAGCCTGCCGCAAAGCCTTGAATATATCGGCAATAATAATTTTGACTATTGCTCGCTTGACAGCATTGACCTGCCGTCAAACCTTAAATATATAGGTGATAAATGCTTTGGAAATAACGATTTTACCTCAATGACAATACCCGCTAGTGTTGAGCATATAGGTATTCAGACGCCATATGGCTATAACGTAAATGAGGTAAATGTTGATGGTGCAAACCCATATTATTGCAGTGTTGACGGTGTTGTGTTTACAAAGGATATGAGCGAGCTTGTTGTTTTTCCGACGGGTAAAGAATTAGTCAGCTATACGGTACCTGACGGTGTAAAAAGGATAAACAGCCGTTCCTTTTATGGTGCAAGACTGGCACATGTTGAAATACCCGACAGCGTTACGGTAATAGATGAATATGCTTTTGGGTCAAGCAAGCTTAAATCCGTAAAAATGCCCCAAAACCTTATAAGGCTTGGTGAAAGGGCATTTGGCAGTACAAATATTACCGAAATTACAATGCCTGACTCCCTTAT
>CABUWB010000148.1 GCA_902495025.1 uncultured Eubacteriales bacterium | reverse complement strand
GGTAGGCTGCTACAACTCGATAACAACGGGGCTTGATATTATCTCAATTCCACGAGATACGCTGGTGTCGGTTTCGGCAGTGCATTTTGAGCAGATGCAGGAAGAATATCCGCAGCCGGGCTCAAATGAAATGCAGGTAAACCACATACACCATTTCACAGGCGAAAAGGACGGCCCCAAGGTGCTTACAGAGGAGCTGGAGGACTTTCTCGGTATTGACATTGACTACTATGTAAGGGTTGACTTTGACGCTTTCCACTACTTTGTTGACTCGATTGACGGTATTGATTTTGATGTACCGCAGGATATGAACTACGACGACCCTACACAGGACCTTGCAATTCACCTTGAAAAGGGTATGCAGCATCTTGACGGTGAAAAGGCGGAGCAGCTTGTGCGCTACCGTAAGGACAACAGCGGCAGCGGCTATGCAAACGGCGATATTGGCAGAATTGCGGTGCAGCAGGAATTTTTAAAGGCGCTTGTTAAAAAGGCTGTAAGTGCCGACACAATTAAGTCTAACCCTAGCGCATATATCAAAACCATGGTTAAGTACGTAACCACCAACGCATCTGTAAGTGATATGATAAAGTATGCGGGCGAGCTTAAAAAGATTGATACCGATAAAATGAATACCTATATTCTCCCCGGTGAGGCGCACAACCGCTATTACTGCGACGAGGAGGAAACCGAAAGGCTTGTTTATGAGATATTCAAGCGCCCGAGTGATGAAATACTTGCAGAGCAGGGACAGACGGCAGCGGATAAGCCGTCTGACTCAAAATCTGCAGCAATACAGGTGCTTAACGGCGGCTACACCAACGGCAAGGCGGCAGAGGTGCAGAGCCTGCTTATAGGCGAGGGTTACAATGTAACCGATATTTCCACCTACGACGGTGAAAAGGCGGAGGAAACACGTATTTATGTCAGCACCGACGGACTTGGCGAGGATTTAACCTCATATTTCACAGATGCTAAGGTTATTAAGGACAGCCGCATTGCCGATGAATACGGCTGCGACATAGTCATAGTTATTGGCACAGAGGAGTAAAATTTTATGAGTAATTTGGCAATTATAGGCGGCGGTGCGGCAGGTATGGCGGCGGCTATTGAGGCGGCTTATACAAACCCCGACATTACGGTTAATATTTATGAGCGTATGGACAGGGTAGGCAAAAAGCTGCTTGCAACGGGCAATGGAAGATGTAATTTTTCTAACTTAAATGCCGATGTCAGCAATTACTACGGCAAAGCACCCAATTTTGTTATAAATGCTTTTAAGGAGTACAGCGTAAACGATACGCTTAACTTTTTTAATTCAATAGGTGTTTTCCCTAAAGAGGAGGAGAATGGCAAGCTCTATCCGTTTTCGGGTCAGGCGTCTGCTGTGCTTGACGCCCTGCGCAACGAGCTTGAAAGGCTTAAAATATCCATATCACATGCCGATATAAAGGCTGTGGCAAAAACAAAAAGAGGTTTTAAGCTGACAGGTGCGGAGGGTGAGTGCTTTTTCTGCGACAGGCTTATAATTGCGGCAGGCGGCTGTGCCTCGCCGTCGCTTGGCTCAAACGGCTCGGGCTTTAAGCTGCTGGAGGGACTTGGACATCATATAACAAGGCTTGCCCCTGCGCTTGTACAGCTTAAAACACCTACGGACGAGGTTAAGAGCCTACAGGGTATAAAAATTGAGGGCATGCTGACAATAATGTCAGAGGACGAAATACTCGCAAGCGACAGCGGTGAAATACTTTTTACCGATTACGGTATTTCGGGCCCGCCTGTTTTTCAGCTTTCCACCTATGCTGCCAGATTTAATAATCTTACAGCGTCAATCGACTTTATGAGTGAGTATCCGCTTAAAAATGTTTACGATATACTTGAAAACAGACGTGATACTCTCGCTCACCTTACAATGGAGAGCTATTTTACGGGGCTTTTAAATAAAAGGCTCGGCAATATTATTTCAAGGCGTGCGGGCATTGAAAAGCTGTCTTTTCCAGTAAATAGGTTAAGCAAGGAGCAGCTTTGGAAAATGGCGTCGCTTATAAAGGATTTGCGCCTTGATATTATAGGCACAAAGGGCTTTGCCAATGCACAGGTAACGGCAGGCGGCGTGCTTACAAGTGAGTTTTCACCATATACAATGGAGTCCAGAATATGTAAGGGGCTTTATTGTGCAGGAGAGGTTTACGATATTTTCGGCGACTGCGGCGGTTATAATCTGCAGTGGGCTTGGTCGTCGGGACGGCTTGCAGGCAGGTCTGCGGCGCAGTAATAAAAAGGAGGTATTTACTTGTTTGAAAGGTTATTTAAGTTAAGGGAAAATAATACTAACATAAAAACCGAGGTTATGGCAGGTATTACCTCATTTATTACAATGGCTTATATACTTGCCGTCAATCCGTCTATACTTTCACAGGCAGGCATGGACAGCCTTGCCGTTTTAATGGCAACGTCGCTTAGTGCTGCAATTGCGTGCTTCTGTATGGCATTGTTTGCAAACTATCCCTTTGCGCTTGCCCCTTCAATGGGTGTAAATGCCGTATTTACCTATAATTTTGTATTAGGCAGTGGTATAAGCTGGCAGATGGCGCTGCTGGCAGTATTTGTTGAGGGTATTATATTTATTCTTCTCTCATTTGTTAATGTAAGGGAGGCAATTTTTAATGCCATACCAAATAATCTTAAATATGCAATAAGCGTAGGCATAGGTCTTTTTATTGCCTTTATAGGCTTTAAAGATGCAGGTGTTGTTGTTGCCAATGAGTCAACCTACATCAGCCTTTGCTCCTTTAATGAGGATTTTTTTGGCTTGGGTATGACGGCATTGCTTTCGCTTTTTGGTATTATTGTTATAAGTCTGCTTACGGTTAAGCGGGTTAAGGGCAGTATGCTTATAGGTATGGCGGTAACATGGATTGCAGGCATAATTCTGGAGCTTGCAGGCATTTATCAGCCTGCGGTGTCATGTATACCGCAGTGGTCGGGCTACAATTTTGCAGCCATAACCAAAACAGCTGGTCAGTGCTTTAATGCCGACTTTTCGGGCGTTAGCGTTCTTGACTTTGCAATAATGGTAATTACCTTTCTTTTTATGGATATGTTTGATACGGTAGGTACGCTTATAGGCGTATCCGCAAAGGCTGATATGCTTGATGAAAACGGCAGACTGCCACGCATTAAGGGTGCGCTTTTTGCCGATGCCGTTGGTACAACCGTAGGTGCGTTGCTTGGTACGTCAACTGTCAGCTCGTACGTTGAAAGTGCGTCAGGCGTAATTGAGGGCGGCAGAACGGGTCTTACTGCTGTGGTAGTGGGCGTGCTGTTCCTTGTATCGCTTGTATTTGCTCCGCTTTTTATAGCAATACCGGGCTTTGCAACTGCATCTGCCCTTGTGGTGGTGGGTGTTTATATGATAAGTACGGTTACTAAAATTGATTTTACTGATTTTTCCGAGGCTGTACCTGCGTTTATCACTATAATCGTAATGCCTTTTACTTACAGCATTGCGGATGGTATTCTGCTTGGTGTAATTTCCTATGTAGTAATAAATGCACTGTCGGGTAAGGCAAACAGAAAGAAAATAACACCGTTAATGTATATTCTTACAATACTGTTTATTGCTAAATATATGTTTCTGTAATTTAATGTTTAAGAGAGGTGCAGTATGCTTACACTGTCAAACATAAAATATAAGGTATCGGATACCTTTACACAGGAAAGGCTGAAGGAGCTTGCAGCAAAGGCATTAAGGGTAAAGAGCGAGCAGCTGCACAGCTTTCAGATAATAAAAAAATCCATAGATGCACGCAATAAAAATGATATTTACTTTATTTTTTCAGTTGCCTTTTCAATAAGCCATGAGGAAAAATATCTGCACCTTAGAAATGTGTCAAAATATAAAACCTACAGCTTTTCCATGCCGAGGGCAAAAAGTGAAAAGCCGCCTGTTGTTGTGGGCTTTGGCCCCGGCGGTATGCTTGCGGCGCTTATGCTTGCAAGGGCTGGTTTAAAGCCTTTGGTTGTTGAAAGGGGCAGGGCTGTTGAAAAGCGGCAGGAGGATATAGATAATTTTCGCAGAACGGGTGTACTCAATATCGCCTCAAACGTGCAGTTCGGCGAGGGCGGTGCGGGTACGTTCTCTGACGGAAAGCTCACAACTGGCAAAAACGACCCTCTTATCTACACAGTATTTAAGGAGCTTGTAAATGCAGGCGCACCAAAGGAGATACTTTACCTTGCAAAGCCGCATATCGGCACCGATAATCTTATACACATTGTTAAAAACATAAGGGAGCAGATTATTGCCCTCGGCGGCACAATGCTTTTTGAGCACCAAATGACGGATATACATGTTAAAAACGGCAGGGTGTGCGGCATTACCTGTACTTCGCCAGAGGGTGAGAGGCATATTGACTGTGAGAGTGTGGTGCTTGCGCTTGGTCATTCCGCAAGAGATACCTTTGAGATGCTTTTGAGTAAAAATATTTACATGGAGAAAAAGCCTTTTGCAATGGGCGTGCGTATAGAGCATAGTCAGGCGGCAATAGATGCGGCGCAGTATGGCAGGTTTGCAAAATATCTGCCCCCTGCCGACTATAAGCTGGTGGCGCATCTGCCAAGCGGCCGCAGTGTGTATACCTTTTGCATGTGTCCCGGCGGCTATGTTATGGCTGCCGCCTCTGAGGAGGAAAGGCTGGTTACAAACGGTATGAGCTATTACTCACGCAGCGGCGAAAACTCAAATGCCGCTCTGCTTGTGGGGCTGGAGCCGTCCGACTTTGGCAGTGATGACCCTCTTGCAGGCGTTGCCTTTCAGCGTGAGCTGGAGCATAAGGCGTATGTCGCAGGCGGCGGAAAATTTTATGCGCCTGTGCAGCTTGCAGGCGATATGCTTGCAGATAGGGCAAGCAGTGCAATTGGCAGTATAAAGCCTACCTATAAGCCGGGTGTTACACCAACCGATTTAAAACAGGTCTTTCCTGATTATATGTATAATTCACTCAGGGAGGGCATAACTGAGCTTGATAAGCACCTTAAGGGCTTTGCCAATCCCGATGCTGTGCTTACCGCTGTTGAAAGCCGCTCGTCCTCTCCTGTGCGTATTGTCAGGGATAGGGTGAGCCTTGAAAGCGTTTCCGTAAAAGGACTTTATCCCTGCGGTGAGGGCTGCGGCTATGCAGGTGGTATTACCTCCGCCGCTGTTGACGGTATAAAATGCGCTCTCGCTCTGTGTGAAAATTTAAAACAATGATAATAAATAAGAGCTGTTGCAGTAGTTTGCAGCAGCTCTGTTTTTTGATTTATATAAATTAGAGTTTATGGGACAGAATTAACAAACCAACATTTGAAATTGTAGGGGCGGCAATCTGCCGCCCGTTAGTAATGATAATATGCTAAAATTAGGGCGGATATAGAATCCGCCCCTACGTAATCAATAATAGATTATTACATTGCATATAAATTAGATGTTGGTTTGTTTAAATATCCTACATATAAGCTAAATTTTGCCAAAAAATCAATTAACGTTGTAATTAACTTGTAGG
>CABUWB010000147.1 GCA_902495025.1 uncultured Eubacteriales bacterium | reverse complement strand
GGATTCCATATCCGCCCGACCACCTTACATATAATATAAACAATAATTTGTTTTTCTGTCATAATAAGGAGGGTTTTTATGAGTTTAGTACCAATGGTCATTGAACAAACTAACAGAGGTGAGCGTTCATACGACATTTATTCAAGGCTTTTAAAGGACAGAATTATTTTCCTCGGTGAGGAGGTAAACGAGGTTACGGCAAGCCTTGTTGTTGCACAGCTCCTTTTCCTTGCTGCTGAGGACCCCGACAAGGACATTAACCTTTACATTAACAGCCCTGGTGGTGTAATTACCGCAGGTATGGCTATTTATGATACAATGCAGTATATCAAGCCTGATGTATCAACTATATGTATAGGTATGGCTGCAAGCATGGGTGCATTTCTGCTTGCAGGCGGCGCAAAGGGCAAGAGATATGCCCTGCCTAATGCGGAAATAATGATTCATCAGCCTTTAGGCGGTGCAAGAGGTCAGGCAACAGATATTAAAATTCATGCTGACTGGATTATTAAAACAAGGGAAAAGATGAACAGAATGCTCTCCGAGAACACAGGTAAATCCATTGAAGAAATTGCAAGGGATACCGAGAGAGATAATTTTATGTCAGCCGAGGAGGCTAAGGCTTATGGCCTCATTGACGAGGTAATTGTAAAGCCTGTATAAAGGAGAGAAGATATGGCAACCAAGAATGATGATAAAAAGCTCAGATGCTCTTTCTGCGGTAAAACGCAGGACGAGGTGCGTAAGCTTATAGCAGGCCCCGGAGCTTATATCTGCAACGAGTGTATCGACCTTTGCTATGAGCTGGTTGAGGAGGAGCTTGCAGACGACAGGGATATTAACGACCTTACAGGTAATGTGCCAAAGCCTGCCGAAATAAAGGCGGAGCTTGACGAGTACGTTATCGGTCAGGATAAGGCAAAAAAGGCGCTTGCTGTTGCGGTTTATAACCACTACAAGCGTATTGCGTGCATGGGCAATAAAAAGAATCAGCCCGATGTGGAGCTGCAAAAGAGCAATATACTTATGATAGGCCCTACGGGTGTAGGTAAAACAATGCTTGCACAGACGCTTGCAAAGCTTATTAACGTGCCTTTTGCTATTGCAGATGCAACAAGCCTTACAGAGGCGGGCTACGTTGGCGAGGACGTTGAAAATATCCTGTTAAAGCTTATTCAGGCTGCTGATTTTGATATTGAAAGAGCACAGAGGGGTATTATCTATATTGACGAGATTGATAAAATTGCAAGAAAGTCGGATAACCCTTCAATTACAAGAGATGTAAGCGGTGAGGGCGTTCAGCAGGCGTTGCTTAAAATTCTTGAGGGTACTGTTGCAAATGTTCCCCCACAGGGCAGCAGAAAGCACCCACATCAGGAGTTTTTGCAGATTGATACCACAAATATCCTTTTTATTTTAGGCGGTGCTTTTGCAGGGCTTGAAAAGGTTATTGAAAGACGTATCACAAATAAGATAATAGGCTTTGGCGCAGAGGTTGTGTCAAATAAGGGTCTGCGCTCGGGTGAAATGCTTGAAAAGGTACAGCCCGAGGATTTGCATAAGTTTGGTATTATCCCCGAGCTTATAGGCCGTATGCCTGTTGTTGTTACCCTTAATGACCTTGATGAGGACGCACTTATTCAGATTTTAACGCAGCCTAAAAACGCACTTACCAAGCAGTACAGATATATGTTTGCTATGGACGATGTGGAGCTTGTGTTTGATGAGTCCGCTTTAAGGGCAATTGCACATAAGGCTGTTGACCAGCATACTGGCGCAAGAGGTTTAAGGTCTATTGTTGAGAGCTTTATTACCGATATTATGTATGATATACCTTCAATTGCAAATGTTGAAAAGTGTATTATTAATGAGGATGTTGTGCTTAATGGCGCACAGCCACAGTATGTTATGAGTGAGGGCATTAAGGCTCCCACAAAAAAGCATACCACTAAATCTAAATTAGATGATGAGCCTAATGCAGGCTGATAAAATTACCCCCGCCTTTGTAAGGCGGGGGTTTAATAAACTAAGCGATATATCGGAATTTGTTTATTTTTTTAAACAATACTTTCTATGGGGAATAAGATAAATGAGCAAAATACATGATGTGTATATTATTACTATCTCGAACTGGGGTGGAAGAGAATAAGACATACTTCGTTGATTAAACAGACTATGAAAATTTAAGGAGAACAATGAAGTATGAACAAATTAATTTTAAGACCAATTATCTCTGATGAGGATAAGACCACATTTATAAGTGAAATTCAGGAAGTCTTTCAAAAAGCTTATGTAGCAGAGTTTGGAGAATTTGAAAAAACAATTCTCCCTGTAAAAGATATTGAAGAGTCTTTTGAAGCTAAAGGCTCTGAAGCCTATTTTGCAGAAATTGACGGAGTAAGAGTTGGTGGTACAATAATAGTAATAGATGATAAAACCAGATACAATTCACTTCATCTTTTATATGTAAAATCAGGCTCACAAAATGTCGGAAATGGGTTTAAGATATGGAAATCAATTGAAGAGTTACATCCTGAAACAAAGATTTGGGAAACGCATACACCATATTACGATAAACGAAACATTCATTTTTACACAAATCGTTGTGGTTTCAAGATTGTAGAATTTTTTAATCCAAAACATAAAGACCCACATCAAACTAGTGATACTGCAGGAAATATTCCAGTAGAAAACAATTACTTTTTTAGGTTTGAAAAAGAAATGAAATAAACAACTTCTTATCTGTAAGATAATAAAACGCCTGAGAAGAAACTGATTTTTCTCAGGCGTTGATTATTTATAGCTCCTTGCAAGAAGAGGGGCTGTTTTATTTTGATAATTTTAGACTTGTAATGCTTATTGTATAAAATATGCAAAATAACTTGTAAAATCCTTATTTATAGATTAAAATATATTTAATATGTAATTGCAAAGGAGGAATACTTTTGAAAAGCGTTGAAATGGCAAAGGTAATATCCAACAAAAATATTACCGCAAACATTTGTGATATGGTTCTGGAATGTCCTGAAATTGCGGCACAGGCAAAGGCAGGGCAGTTTGTGGAGGTGTATACGGGCAGTAAGGAATATCTGCTTGCACGCCCCATCAGTATATGTGAAATTACCGAAAACGGCTTACGTCTTGTTTTTCAGGTGGTTGGCAAGGGTACGGAGATTTTTTCAAACCTTAAAGCAGGCGACGAGGTTAAACTGCTTGGTCCCTGTGGTAACGGCTACAATTTGAAAAAGGATAAATCTGCCCTGCTTGTAGGCGGCGGCATAGGTGTTCCTCCTCTGCTTGAAACCGTTAAGCAGCTTGGCGGCGGCAGGGTTGTGCTTGCCTCACGTAGCAGTGAGCTCAGCATACTGGAGGACGATTTTAAAAAGGCGGGCGCAGAGGTCTATATTGCAACCGATGACGGCAGTGCAGGCTTTAAAGGCAACGCTGTTCAGCTTTTAAGGGAAAAGGGACTTACGGCAGATGTTGTTTACTCCTGCGGCCCTAAAATTATGCTTAAATTTTTAACCGAGTACGCCATTGAAAAGAATATGGAATGTCAGGTTTCAATGGAGGAGCGCATGGCATGCGGCATAGGTGCGTGCGTGGGCTGTGTCGTAAAAATTAAATCGGGCGATGACTGGGAGCATAAAAAGGTCTGCAAGGACGGTCCCGTATTTGAGGGCAGAGAGGTGGTTTGGTGATGAATACTAAGGTTAATATTTGCGGAGTTGAGTTTAAAAACCCTGTTATGACAGCTTCGGGTACGTTTGGCAGCGGCAGGGAGTACGGCGAGTTTGTCGATTTAAACAGGCTTGGTGGTGTGGTTGTAAAGGGCGTTGCCGATAAGCCTTGGAAGGGCAACAATGCACCACGTATTGCCGAGGTTTACGGCGGTATGCTTAATAGCGTTGGTCTGCAAAATCCGGGTGTTGACTATTTTGTTAAAGAGGATATTCCCTTTTTAAGACAGTACGACACAAATATTATTGTAAATGTATGCGGCCATTCCATTGACGAATATGTAAACGTGGTTAAGGCTCTGCGTGGTCAGGACGTGGATATGCTTGAGCTTAATATTTCGTGTCCTAACGTGTCCGAGGGCGGTATGGCTTTCGGTACGGACTGCAATATGATTGAAAGGGTTGTTTCTGCCGTTAAAAAAGAGGCGGACAAGCCGCTTATTGTCAAGCTCAGCCCTAATGTAACCGATATTACCGAAACTGCAAGGGCGGCTGTTGCAGGCGGTGCTGACGCACTCAGCCTTATAAACACCCTTACGGGTATGAAGATTGATATTTACAGGAGAAAGCCTGTGCTTGACCGTAAGGTGGGCGGCATGAGCGGCCCTGCCGTTAAGCCTGTTGCCGTAAGAATGGTGTATCAGGTGTGCAAGGCTGTTGACGTGCCTGTTATCGGTCTTGGCGGTATCTCAACAGGCGAGGACGCAATTGAGTTTATTATGGCAGGCGCAACAGGTGTTGCCGTAGGTACTGCCAATTTCTTTAATCCTTTTGCCACACAGCAGGTGGTTGAGGGCATTGAGGAATTTATGCTTAAACAGGGTGTTAAGGATATAAGCGAAATCAGGGGTATAATTGACTGATTTAATTAAAATGGGGAGAGAATGTAATGAAAAATAATATTATAATTTCGGTTTTGCTTTTGGCAATTGTTTTGGCATCACTCATGCTTACGTATATGCAGGGTGGGATTTACCGCATAAATACAAGTGTAGGTATTACAATGTATGAGAATTATAACTCTGATAATGTGGTGAACGAAAATGACAAGCCGAGCGTATTGCAGTTTGCCGTAAGTGCCAGAGGCAGCCAACCATCATACTACTGCCTTGTAGATACAAATAAGGTTATGTATATTACAAGCGGTATTGATGAACGTGAAAAAGATACAGCCTATATTTATAGGTGCAATAATAACGAAACGGAAATTATTACACTGACAGATGAGCAGTTTAAAAGTCTTGTTGTACTTGCTGAAAAAATGCGCAGAGAAAGTAAACCATGCAGTATGGATAACTCCGAGGGGATTGTAGTGTATGACGGTATTTATATAGGTATTTTCTATGGTGGCAGATTTTATAATTATGATATTTGCTGGCTGATGTATAATGATGAAAAGAGCAAACTTGATAATAAATTTCATGAGGGCTATGCTGAAAATCCAGGTAGGACTTTTGGCGAAAAGTGGGATAACTTTTCGAAAACCGCTGACGGCAGAAGATATAAAAAATTGAGTAAAAAAAGTGAAAGCGTTAAGCAGTGCTTTTATGATATTTATGAGTATGTCAATGAAATTGCGGGTGTCAGATAGATATAGCTGAAGTTAAGCAAATGGGGCTGTTGCAGTAATTGTGCAACAGCCCCTGTTTTTTATTAATATAAATTAGAGTTTAGCGGTGTAATAATACCCTAACATTTCAATCGTAGGGGCGGCAACCTGCCGCCCGTTAGTAATTATAATATGCTAAAATTAGGGCGGATATGGAATCCGCCCCTACGTAACCAATAATATCATTTTTGCATTGCATATAAATTAAATGTTGGTACGTTTGAATACATTGCGTATAAGACAAATTTG
>CABUWB010000146.1 GCA_902495025.1 uncultured Eubacteriales bacterium | reverse complement strand
TAGGGGCTGGTCGTATTGCCTTGCAATACTGCTCGCCTATGCAACCTGAGGCGGATTCCATATCCGCCCTAATTTTAGCATATTATCATTGCTAACGGGCGGCAGATTGCCGCCCCTACGGTAAATCCATACGTTATTGATTTGAATGTTGAGGTGTTAATTTACACCGCTAAACATTAATTTATCCAAACTTAACCATACAACTAAGTAAAGTTATATGGATAAAAGTAAAATTTAATTTAAAAAAATGGGTTAGGTTTACAGAAAATTCATATTTGAGTTACAAAAAATTTAAAATTGGAAAAAGCGAAAAGACAAAATTAACAATTGAGGCATCGGATATTGTTAATTAAATATCAGAAATTTGTTAAAACATACCAGTAAACAAGCCTGTTTGTTGTTAAAAATGACGGTAAAAAATGCTTTGTTCATACTTTATTAATAATATTTACTTTTTTTTGAAAAAGGGGTTGATTTTTCTCTCCGAGGTGGTTATAATGTACTTACAAACAAAAAATAAATGTTCAAAAAAGGGAGGAAACAAAAATGTTAAAAAATCTTAAGAACAGACTTAACGAGAACAAAGGTTTCTCACTCGTAGAGCTTATCGTAGTTATCGCTATCATGGTAATTCTGATTGCTTTACTCGTACCTAACGTAGTTGGTTACATCTCAAAGGCTCAGGACTCAGCTAACCTTTCAGCTGCTAAGTCAATTTACAACGCTGCTAACACAGCTGTTATTGACTACAAGGCTCAGCATGGTGGTTATCCTTCAGCACAAGAGCTTGGTGGAGTACTCGCTAACCCAACAAATGAGGCTGAGAGACTTGCAGTAGTACCTAAGGGTACAGCAGCAGCTATCGGTTATGATGGCAAGGGTAATGTTTGGGCAGTTGCAGTTGCATCAGCTGGTGACGAAGAGGATGTTAATAGCGAGAATGCAAAGAATGTTCAGGCTTACGCTCCTACAGCAGCTGGTAATGTATACTATGCTGATACAACAGATGTAGCGGATGGTGCTAGATACATTGACGATGGTGACTTAGCTGATATGGTATCTTGTGTTTCTATAAAGGGTGCTGGCGACAATGCTTGGACAGAGAGTGGTTCAGATAAAGAAGCTCCTGACACTCTTGTTCCTACTACTGCTGGTGAATAATATTAATATTAGCTGGTTATAAGATTAAGTAAAATAAAAAAGGCTGTTGTGCAAAAGCACAACAGCCTTTTTTCGTTTTTTTGTTGAGTAAAAATATTCGCAGCACTGCCTTATTTGGACGAACATAACCATAAAAAATAAGCATCCCCGCCCTGAGAAAGTTGGGATGCTTATTTCTTAACATAAGCTGAGGGCAATCGGAAACATTTCCGATAACCTTTCTGATATAATTATACATTAGGGTATTTGAGAAATCAAGTACCCTTTTTATATTTTTTGCCAAACAGTCCCTCGGGCAGGGAGAGGGCGGCAACAATACCTATTGCAATAGCGCCTGCAAAGGTAAGCGTTTCATACCCATAGCGGCTTACGCCTGCATTATTGCCCGTAACAATGCTGTACATGGTATTATATATGCCTGCTCCGGGTACAAGCGGAATTATGCCAGGTATAAGGAAGATTGTAACGGGACTTTTGCGCTTTACCGCAAGCAGACGTGCCATAAGTGCAACCGAGAGCGCAGCACCGAAAACGGCGATACCGTCAGAGGCGTATTTTAAAAATATTATATAAAGCAGCCAGCCTATGCCTCCCGCAAGACCACAGAACAAAATCTGCTTTTTATCAACGCTGAAAAGCAATGAAAAGCAGAGCGTTGCAACAAATGCGGCTATGGGCTGCAAAATAAACTCGTCCATAATTATTCCTTCCTTATATGGCAACATTGCCAAACATAAATCTCCACAGCATAAGCACCGAGCCGACACCTACCGCAACGGCAAGGGCGGTAGTGCAGGCATCAAAAAGTCTTGCACTGCCGCACATATAGTCGGCGTCCATAATATCCCTTATGGCATTGGTAAGACCAAGCCCGGGGAGCAGCGGCATAAGTCCGCCTATAATGGCACTGTGTACGTTTGAGCCTATGCCTGCATTGTAAAACAAAAGCGAGCTTAGCGCAAGCACTGCACCCGACACCAGCGAGGTCAGGAACGAGGTCAGCCTTGCCCTGTTAAGCGCAGCTATGCAAAGGCTTAGCACAATACCCGAAAGCAGGGAGTTTATGCAGTCATACAGGCTGCCGCCGTATAAATATGTAAAGGCAAAGCAGCTTAATGCCCTTGCTGATGTCATTATATGGGCAGGATAGGGGCGCATTTTTTCTATTTCATCAAGGCGGCGTATTGCCGTATCAATGCCTATTTCGCCCGATACAATCTCCCTGCTTAGCTGGTTTACTGCCGATACAATGCCGAGGTTTGTGCCTCTTTTGGTTACCCTTATAAGCTCAGTGGTACTGCCGCACGCTATGAAAATACCAGTTAGGGTAACAAAGCTCTGTGCGTTTTTTATGCCGTAGGCGGCGGAAATACGCTCCATGGTGTCCTCAACACGATGGGTTTCGGCGCCGTTTTCCAGCATAAGTCTGCCTGCGTTTGCACAAATGCGTGTTACAAGACGGTTAAACTCCATGTTATTACCTCTTATCAGTGGTCGTGGTGGTGATGGTGTCCGCAGTTGCAGTGATGCTCATGGTCGTGGTCGTGTACTACGTGCAAATGGCTGTGGTCGTGTGAGTGGCTATGGTCGTGGTGATGATGATGTCCGCAGCGGCACTCATGTTCTTCGTCCTCGTCATCATATTCGTCGGGAATAATACCCTCTGCCATAAGCATATCGCAGATGTCGGTTATTGCGGCAATACCGCTGCTTTTGCCTCTTAAAGGCTCTAACGCATAGTCAAGGTAGGCGTTAAAGTCTGCCTCGCTCATAATGACAGGCAGGGAGGCAAGAAATTCCTTGCGTAAAAACTTGTTTTTTGCGGCGGAAATGCTCTCGGGTACGGAGGAAAGAAAGCTGATAAGCTCCTCTGTAAGCTCCTTAGCTGCATTTTCATCGACAGGTGTATCGTCGGATTCGTCATACTTTGTAATCTCGTCGGCAAGCTCCAAGGTGTAAAGCATCTGTATATTCACGTATGTCCTTATAATGTTCATTGCCTGTTCTGACATATTGTCGGTGTCGATATAGCGGTTTACATATTCGGAGAGCTTATTGTCCTTTTCCCTAAGGTCGTTAAAACGCTCCTCTATTGTATCAGCTGCCTTTTCCGAAAGCGCATCGGCATAGAGGTCGTAGTCGCCGCTTTCAAGCATATCCTTGCAGGAGTAAAGCACGTCCTTTAAAAGCATATCATCATCTGTAAGGTACTCCTCGTCAATACAGAAGGAGGAAAGCGCAATAAGGTAATTTATGTCGTTGTAGGCTATGTTGAGGTAGTCTGCAAGCTCCTCAAGCGTGTTCATGGCGGTGTCAATTTCGCCCAGATAGCCCTCAAGCTCCTCGCCTGTCAGCTTGTCCAGCGGTCTTGCATAAAGCCCCTCGGCAGCTGCCTTTATTTCGGGCAGTGCTTTGCCGTATTCCTCTGCCGAAATGGGGTAATAGCCTGTTTTAAGCATTTTTACGGCGAGCTTTGCATTGGAAAGGTTTGTGTCCTTTATAATTTCCTTTAATCCTGCCGATACAAGGTCGTTAAAACGCTCCCTTGGCATACGCAGCGGTACAAGAGAAATTATTTTTGACATATTAAAATGCTTCTGACTGTCGCTTTCGGCGCAGGCTATAAAATCATCAATATAGTCCCTTGTGCTGTGCTCGATAAAGCCGTAGTTTTCAGCAGGCATCTGCTCGGCACAGCGGCACTTGTACTGCCACATACCATAGCTGCCCGCACTGTTGAGCAGGCTGACATATAAAAATACGCCCATACAGGTCTGCGCATACTCGCTGCGCAGTGTTTTAAGCTCGGTGATGTAATCCTCACGCTCTGATAAATCCTTGGAAAGTATTTCGGTAAGTTTTTGTGCGTAAGCCTTTATCTTGTCAATCTGCGTGCCTATCTCCGCAGGTATTTCCGTTTCGGGCGTGGAAAGGTGTAAATCGCACATATCATAAGCTAGATTCAGCATTGTATCCTTGAGCTTAAGCTGTATAAGCTCCATTGCACTTGAAATTATGTTGTCATTTATGGTGCCTGCCATATTTTTATCTCCTTTAAAAATAATTTTTTTCTTTTAAATATACCACAAATATAGTAAAATATAAATAGTATTTTGTTTTGGAAAGGATAAAATTTTATGCAGCAGAAGAAAATTGCTTTTACAACCCTTGGCTGTAAAGTTAATATGTATGATACGGAGGCAATGCGTGAGCTGTTTCTCGCACGTGGCTATACAGAGGTTGATTTTGAGGAAAAGGCGGATATTTATCTCATAAATACCTGCTCGGTTACCAACTTTGGCGATAAAAAGTCCCGACAGATTATAAGGCGTGCAAGAAAGCTCAACCCCGAGGCGATAGTTGTGGCAAGCGGCTGCTATGCACAGGTTGCGCCCGAGGCGGTTGCGGCTGTGGAGGGCATAAACATTGTTACTGGCATAAAGGACAGAGGGCATATAGTTGATATTGTGGAGAGCTACACAGGCGGTGTGCTCAACCTTGTAAGCGACATTAAAACGGCAATTGAGTTTGAGCCGCTTAGTGTTACAAGGCTGGAGGGACACACAAGGGCGTATCTGAAAATACAGGAGGGCTGCAACAGGTATTGTACCTACTGCATTATACCCTATGCGAGGGGTCCTATCAGGAGCAGAAAAAGCGCAGAGGTTGTGGAGGAGGTTAAAAAGCTCGCCGCAAACGGCTTTAAAGAGGTTGTGCTGACGGGCATACACGTTGCAAGCTACGGACTTGACCTTGACGAGGGAGTTTATCTTGCTGATATTATAGAGAGAGTGCATGAGGTGGACGGCATTGAACGTATACGTTTCAGCTCAATGGAGCCGCTTGCCGTTACCGATGATTTTATTGAGAGAATGAAAAAGCTGCCTAAGGTGTGCGACCACTATCATCTCTCATTGCAGAGCGGCTGCGACAATACGCTGCACGATATGGGCAGACGATATACGGCACAGCAGTATTTTGAGGCTGTGCAGCGAATTAAGTCCGCTTATCCAGACGGTGCGGTAACTACGGATATTATTGTGGGCTTCCCCGGTGAGAGTGATGAGGATTTTGCAAGCTCGCTTGCCTTTGCAGAAAAATGCGCTCTGGCTAAAATTCATGTTTTTCCGTATTCGCCAAAGAGCGGTACGCCTGCAGCTAAAAGAAAGGACCAGATACCGCCCGAGGTTAAGGCGCAAAGGGCTAAGATTATGGGCGATATGAGCGATAAGCTCCAGAGGGAGTTTATGGAAAATATGGTTGGCAGGAGCTTTTCGGTGCTGTTTGAAAGAGAGGTTGAAAAGGGCGTTTATGAGGGATATACCACAAATTATGTGAGGGTGCTTGCGGAGAGTGATAAGTGCCTGCATAATGTGATTTGTGAGGTTGAAATAACAGGGCTTGATGAAAGTGAGCCTGCCGTATGGGCAAAAACTGATATATGAG
>CABUWB010000145.1 GCA_902495025.1 uncultured Eubacteriales bacterium | reverse complement strand
TTTGCTGAGGTGTTGCCGTATGACACAAAGGTATCCTCGGACGGCGTTTTTGAATATGTCCCCGAAGGAGTTGTAACCGCCTATTACGGCGGAGATGTAGTTTCCATTCCGTCCGAAATTGACGGTACGCCAATAAGCGATGTAGGCGCAATGCTTTGTTATGACCTTGATGTTTCTACGGTTTATATGTACGAGGGCATTGAAATGGTACACGAAAGCGCCTTTGAGGGCAGCAACATTACTTATGCGGATATTCCTTCAACTGCAGCCTATATAGATGACAGAGCTTTTGCAAACTGCGAAAATCTAGATAGCGTTGTGTTAAACTCCGAAAATACCAATTTTGGTTACGATGTATTTATGGGTACGGGATATATAGTATTCACCATACCTTGTACAGCAGACGAAGCAGCTCTCAGAGAAAAAATATCCGACGCTAAGGGTGATAATCGCTTTGAATTTGTTAAAATGCATACGGCGCTTATTGAAAGTATGACGGAAAAGGATATTTACGGCGCAAATATGTTTTACTGCAATGCCTGCGGATTTAAGGGCAGTAAGTATCTGGAAGATGTTAATTTACCATTTACCGATGTATCTAAAGACGCATGGTATTATCCCTATGTGGCGACGGCGTATAATTACTCCATACTCAGCGGAAAAAGCGAAACCACATTTGACCCCGACGCAGGCCTTACCTGCGCAGAGGCGGCAAAGATAGCTGCTTGTATACACAACTCCCAGATGAGCTTGGAGCAGCCCTTAAAACCGTCGGGAGAGCATTGGTATGATGTTTATGTGGATTACTGCTATCGCAATTATATCATAGAAAAGGGCGTTGAGTTTGACTGGAATAAAAATGCCACAAGAGGCGAAATGGCATATTTCTTTTCACGCTGTGATGCAAATCCTTATTATATTAACGAAGTGCCTATTACAGATATACCCGATGTATACGAAATTACACCATATTCCCACGAGATTTTGGATTTGTACAACAAGGGCGTTGCAGTAGGCAGCAACGAATATTATGCCTTTTATCCTTTTGCAGAGGTGAAGCGTTCAGAAGCAGCAGTATTGATTTCAAAAATACTTTTTCACGATATGCGTACCGAATTGCCAAAGGGGTGATTATATTGTGAAGATTGGGAAGGTGTTGTTAATAATTATGATTATGCTTAGTATGCTTGGCTGCGGTGCTCCGGATTTACAAATGCTTGACGGTGACGGTATGGTTTATATAGACAAAAACTACCGTACTGAATTTGCAAACGCTCTGCCCTTTGACCTGATTGATGCCTATCCCTACTGGGCGGCAGCCTTTTTGGGAAAGGGCGATGAGGGCGAAGCAAATAAGGATTATTATATCAACAAGCTGTTCAGCGGTCTGCCTGAAGAAAGTAAAGACAAAATAAAGAGCTATGACTTAGGCGGAGATGATTGGTTTTTGGTTATTTCGAGATATGGAGATGAAGACTGTATTACATATAAGCAGGACGGCGAGGATAAGAAAATTGAATTATACGGCGGAGCACCTTTTATCATCAAGTGCAATTCTACAGATGAGAACAGCGATGTCAAAATTGCTAATTTTATACGAGGCGGTAACGAGTTTTCTCTTAAAACGGACAGCAGACAAAGGCTGGTATACTCTGAGGAAGTATGGGATATAACGGAATACGGGCATAGAGCCTTAGAGGATATTTCCCTGCCGTTTACGGACGTTGCCAAAGACGCATGGTATTATCCTTATATAGCGGTAGCCTATGATTATTCCATAATAAGTGGAAAAAGCGAAGACACCTTCGACCCCGATGCAGGGATTACCTGTGCAGAAGCTGCAAAGATAGCTGCCTGCATACACAATTATCAGACAGGGGAAAAGGAAACATTTGCAAAGGAGGACTCGGTATACTTTGGCGCAAACTGGTATGATATTTATGTGGATTACTGCCGCCGCAATCTTATTATAGCAGAGGACGCTGTGTTTGATTGGAACAAAAACGCAACGAAGGCTGAAATAGCTTATATGCTTTCACGCTGCGACGCATTGCCTTATTATACAAAGGATGTAGTCGGTGATATATATGACATATCATTTGACGATATACCCGACGTAGACAAAAGTACGCCCTATGCGGTTGAAATTTGGAAGCTGTATAACAGGGGCATAGCCGAGGGTGACAGTAAAGACCACCGCTTTTATCCTAATTCTGAGGTAAAGCGTTCTGAAGCAGCGGTTATGATTTCCAAAACACTTTGTCAAAATATGCGTACCAAACAGCCAAGCTAAACTTGGTATGTATGGCAAACTGAAAACACCATTGATGTTTGCTGTAAAAAAATAAAAAAACAACTTTTGAAAGGAGATTTAATTTATGGGACTTATAAAAGCGGGACTTGGCGCAGCAGGCGGCGTGCTTGCAGACCAATGGCGTGAATACTTTTACTGTGAGAGTATGGACGCTGATGTTTTGGCAGCTAAGGGCGAAAAGAGAACAAGCGGAAGAAGCTCCAACAGGAAGGGCGAGGACAACATTATTTCAAACGGCTCCATAATTTCCGTAAATGACGGACAATGTATGATTATTGTTGAAAGCGGAAAGGTAGTGGAGATTTGTGCAGAGCCGGGGGAATTTGTCTATGATACATCAACGGAGCCAAGTATTTTTTACGGCGGTCTCGGCGAGGGGATTAAGAAGAGCTTTGCCCAAATAGGAAAGCGTTTTACCTTTGGCGGCGATACGGGAAAAGACCAGAGGGTCTACTACTTTAACACAAAGGAAATTATGGGCAACAAGTATGGTACGCCGTCACCTGTTCCCTTTAGGGTTGTGGATAATAACATAGGTCTTGATGTGGATATTGCGATACGCTGCCATGGCGAATATTCCTACAAAATTACAAACCCTATGCTTTTCTATACCAATGTATGCGGAAATGTAGCCAATTATTTTTTGCGTGAGAGCATTGACAGTCAGCTTAAAACAGAGCTTTTAACTGCGCTGCAGCCTGCCTTTGCAAAAATCTCCGATATGGGTATACGCTACAGCTCCTTACCTGCTCACACAATGGAAATAGGTGATGCATTAAATGAGGTTCTTTCTGCAAAATGGAGAGATTTAAGGGGTATTGAAATTGTGGTATTTGGCGTTTCAGCTGTTAATGCGTCTGAAGAGGACGAAAAGATGATTAAGGAAGTACAGAGAAACGCAGTATTTCGCAATCCTACCATGGCAGCGGCTCATTTGGTTGGTTCACAGGCTCAGGCTATGCAGAGCGCAGCAAGCAACGAGGGCGGAATGGGCGCTATGGGCGGCTTCTTTGGTATGAATATGGCGCAGAATATGGGCGGCATGAATGCGGCTAATCTGTTTTCAATGGGTCAACAGCAGCCACAGCAGCCACAACAGCCACAGCAACAGGCAGCGCCGGCAGGCTGGGCATGCTCATGCGGTCAGGGCGGCAACACAGGCAAATTCTGTATGAATTGCGGTAAGCCGCAGCCTGCGTCCGATGGCTGGAGCTGCTCCTGCGGCACTGTAAACAAGGGCAGATTTTGTATGAACTGCGGTAAGCCAAAGCCTGCGGGTGCTCCTCTTTACAAGTGCGACAAGTGCGGCTGGGAGCCGGATGACCCTTCAAATCCACCAAGGTTTTGCCCAGAGTGTGGAGATGTTTTTGATGACAACGATAAACAATAAAGAAAACAAAGATTAATTGGTTTTTATTATAAATATAAAGGAGGCTTTTATAATGAAAAAAGCATTAGCATTAATTTTGGCAGCAGGTATGACCTTTTCTCTTGCAGCTTGCGGAGATAAGACTGCAAACACACAAACTGAAACAAACACACAAACGGAAGCAGGCAACACAACCGAAACAGATTTAGATTATGCGAATATGACAGAGGACGATTTGATAAGCAAAATTAAGGACCAAACAAATGTTACCGCCGAAGAATATATCGACCTTGTTTCCACATTTTCTAATGTAACCATAACGGAAGATATGGAGCTGGAAGATAACATCACTAAAAAGGCAATACAAAAATTGAAGGATAACGGAGCAACATTCCCCGAAGCATCGGAATATATAGGTACTCTTTTAAAGAGCGACGCTCCGCAGGTAAGAGGTTACGCTATACAGCAAATGAGCTCAATATTAGGCGTAAGTGATGAAGATGTTTCAGCCTCAAAGGAGCTGCTTAAAAATGAAACCGAGCCTTATGTAATTTGCTGCGCATTAAACACCTTTGGCAACGAGGGAGCAAACGACCCAGATATAGGTGAATTTTTGCTTAACTCCGCAAAAAATGAAAACAGCAAGGTAAGAGAACAGGCAGCTATAGCTATCGGCAGCTCTTGGAATAAAGGTCTTGACGGAGCAGTTGACACAATGATTACGCTTATGAGCGATTCGGATAAGGATGTGCGCAGCCGTGCTTATGGATTTTCAGGCAGCTTAGGCGATGAAAAGATTATAGAGCCTATCGTAAGCATGCTGAACAATCCAGATGATTACGAGCTGCATGGCAACGGAATTGATAGTCTGAACAAGCTTTGGTATGATTTTCCATTCCACGAGAACACAAGCGAAGCGGCATATAATGCGACAATGAATTACTTTAAGACAACTCCTAGAACACATGATATACCATCTTGGACAGCAATAAGCAGCTTGAAAAACAAAAACGACAGAAGTTATGAGGAATGGCGGGCAAAGGCAACATACTTCAACGCAGATGAGTTTGCACAGATAATGACTGACATTATAAAGGATGAAAATGCAAGCAGCTTTGCAAGAACTGGAGCAGTAGAAGTAATAGCAGCTCATTGTTCAAAGGAAACCTTTGATTCCTTAGCAACCGTTGTAAATGGTCTTACTGATAAAGATGCTGGGGATGTACAGGAAAAGTACCAAAGCCAAGCCAATGAGCTGAATAAATAACAATTTCATACATGGGTTTCAGCTCACAAATAGGCAAAAAGTGAACGCTGATAATTGAATTAAGGTGATTTACAATGAAAAAATACAATACAGGCAGCCGATATTTATCCAAAAAAACATTGGCGAAAGCAGGAATTAAAACGCATATTTTTAAAATATGCGGTACAATATTAACCGTACTGTTTGCAACATCCATTGTAATGGCTGCTACCGGCTACGATTTGGAGCTTAGAAAAAACCTTATAGTTTATGTTTTGCTTTTCATACCCTCTGCGCTGATGATGTACAGCGGTATTAAGGCTGGCAAAATATGTAATTTGGCAAACAGCTACAGCAATATTTTTGAATGTGATGAAGATGGCGTAGTCACTATAGATGAGCTGAATAAGCAGACAGGAAAGCCCAAGCATATAATTATTTCCGAATTGGATATGCTGCTTAGCAATAATTATTTGTGCAGCTGCACACTTGAAAGAAAGGGCAGGGTACGGGTGATACTGTCTAACGGAGATATTGAAGAGGAATACTGCTTTGTTAATGTGGTTTGTGATGTTTGCAAGGGCACAACAAGAATCAGGGCAGGAAGAAGCGGTGTATGTCAGTACTGCGGCAGCTCATTAAATAACAGTTGAACAAATTAACAGTTAAAACATCTATGGTATTAGCAGCTAGGCTAAATACCATAGATGTTTATTTTTTTGT
>CABUWB010000144.1 GCA_902495025.1 uncultured Eubacteriales bacterium | reverse complement strand
GGCGTTATTTTTCACGAGGCTTGCGGACATGGGCTTGAAATTACCGCAGTAAGCAAAAATGCGTCGGTATTTGCAGGCAAGATAGGGCAGAAAATAGCCTCTGAAAAGGTAACTGCAATTGATGACGGAACAATAAAGGGCGCATGGGGCTCAATTAATATCGATGACGAGGGCGTACCAGCACAGCGCAAGGTACTTATTGAAAACGGCATACTTAAAGGCTATATGTCAGACCGCTTTAACGGCGCAAGGGCAAATTATCCGCTTACAGGCTCATCAAGACGCCAGTCCTACAGATATATGCCTGTTGCAAGAATGACTAACACCTTTATTGACAAGGGCAGCGACAGAACAGAGGATATTATTGCCAACACCGAATATGGTCTGTATGCAAAATATATGGGCGGCGGCTCGGTAAACCCTGCCTCGGGCGAATTTAACTTTGCGGTAAATGAGGCTTACATTGTACGCAACGGCAGAATTTGCGAGCCTGTGCGCAGTGCAACGCTTATAGGCAAGGGCGCAGAGGTGCTTTTAAATATTGATATGGTAGGCGACAATCTGCGCCTTGCAGAGGGTATGTGCGGTGCAGCAAGCGGCAGCGTGCCCGTATGTGTGGGTCAGCCTATGATAAGGGTTAAAAATATGACGGTAGGAGGCAGAGGATAATGAATATTGCAGATTTTAAAAACAGCCTTTTTACTGCTGCTGCACAAAGCGGTATAAGCGATATTGAGCTTTTTTACATGGGCAGTAAGTCCGATGAAATAAGCGTATATAACCACGAAATAGAAAATATGCAGAACAACTCACAGGGCGGCATTGGCATAAGGGCTCTTGTAAACGGCGTTATGGGCTATTATTACAGTGAAGTAATCGACATAAAGGATATACCTGCGATAATTGACTCAATAAAGCAGAATGCGGAAATAATTGACAGCGAGGATACCGAATTTATATTTGAGGGCAGTGAAAGCTATGCAAAGGTAAATGTGTATAATGATGAGCTTAACTCACTTACCGTAGCCGACAAGACCGAAATGGCGCTTAAAATGGAAAAGGCAGCTCTTGAATATGACGACAGGATTAAAAGCGTAAGCAATGCCATAATCGCAGGAGGCGAGGGGAGCGTTTACATTGCCAACTCAAAGGGTCTGGAGCTGAATGAAACAAACAACTATTTTATGGCTTATGTTGAGCTTATAGCACAGAGCGGAGATAGTACAAAGGAAAAGGGACAAATATGGATAGGCAGCGATTTATCCGACTTTGACCCCGTTAAGACCGCACAGGCAGCAGCAAAAAAGGCTGTTGCGGCACTTGGCGGCAGCAGTGTTAAAACAGGCGTATACAATGTAATTATTAAAAACGAGGTTTTTGCGGATATAATTGACTGCTTTACGGGCTGCTTTTTTGCAGATAGCGTACAAAAGGGCTTTTCACTTTTAAAAGATAAGCTCGGCAGCAGCATAGCCTCACCTCTGGTAACTCTTGCTGATGAGCCGCTGCTTAAGGGCGGACTTGCCACCACTGCCTTTGACAGTGAGGGCGTTGCGTCATATAACAAAAATGTTATTGAAAACGGCGTGCTTAAAACCTATCTCTATAACCTTAAAACCGCTTATAAGGACGGTGTAAAATCCACAGGCAACGGTTTTAAGTCCTCATATAAGGGTACTGTTGCCACCTCTGCCACCAACTTTTACCTTAAAAGCGGCAGCACCGATTTTGACAGCCTTGTGTCAAAGCTCGGAAACGGCATTATTATAACCGAGGTTGCAGGTCTGCACTCGGGAGCAAACAGCATTACAGGAGATTTTTCACTTGCTGCTGAGGGCTTTATGGTTGAAAATGGCAAGGCAACAAAGCCTGTTGAGCAGATAACAATAGCCTCAAACTTTTTTGAACTTTTGAAAAATATTGAGGAAATTGGAGATGATTTGTACTTTTCATCATCTGCTGTAGGCTCGCCATCGGTAATTGTAAAAAATATTAATGTTTCAGGGGAATAATATTATTGACAAATGGTATTTTTTTGTTTATGATTACTATATGTAGCTTAAAATCGATGTAACACAACTTTTTTCTTTCATATTAATTTTTGTACAATAGGGGGTATTAGTATGTTCTGGAAAGATGAAATGGCGACAGAGATTAAAGACCTTGATGAAAAGCTGAAGCAGTTTGTTGAAAATATAAATGCAACACTGCGCAAAATAAACTCATCAAGAAATCCTGCGCTTATGATGAAACAGATAGGCGAGCTTAAAAACTGCTGTGTTGATTATTTCTCCTATCAGGAAACAATGATGACAATTTCAAACTATCCGCTGTATTATCAGCATAAGCACAGCCACGAAATTTTGTATGACAAAATTAATAATGTTGCAAACGAGTATATGGCAGGCTCTTTTGGCTATAACACCAGCCAGCTTGAAAATGTTATTAACGAGTGGTTTGTAAAGCACGTTTTTCTTGATGACAAAATGTTTGCTGATTTTTATAAGGATAAGAAAAAGAAATGATAACGCAAGAGGGATTGCCTTAAACTGGCAGTCCCTCTTTTTGCTATCTCTCAAATTTTTCGGTAAAGTCAAAAACTCTTTTCCAGTAATTTTCACCGCCTGTAAATGCCGATATGCCATGACCTGCGCCATGCACAAGCATAAGCTTTTTTGGTGCTTTTGCGGCGGCATATAATTCAAGCGCACTGTCAGTAGGCACAAAGCGGTCCCTGTCACCATGGCAGAACATCACTGGCAGGGAGCATTTTTTTACCTGCTCAATTACGGACGCATCATCTATGCTAAGCCCTGCCTCCCTCTGGCAGAGAGGTTTAAGCCACAGCATTACCGCCGCAGGCGGCAGATGCAGCATACGCCTTATCCTGTAATACAGTATATCCCTAAGCGAGGTATAGGCACAGTCAGACACAACACAGCGCACGCCGTCGGGCTTTTTTTCGCCCGCAGCCATAAGCACTGCCGCACCGCCCATGGATACTCCGTAAAGTACGGTTTTTGCCTTTTTATCACGCTTTTTTATGCAGCTGCACCAGTCCAGTATATCACCCTTATCCAGCCAGCCCCAGCCTATATATTTGCCTGTGCTTTTTCCATGGGCACGCAAATCAGGCAGCAGTACATTATAGCCTTTTTCATAAAAGCGCTTTGCGGCATAAAGCATAAGCGAGCCGTCGCCGCCATAGCCATGGGTTACTACCGCCCATTTATGACAGCCCGAAAGCATATAAGCCTTTGCATACAGTATAGCTCCGTTACTGCGGCGTATATGCCAGCTTTCGTGGTAAACCCTTTTCTTCCAGCTCTCTATGGCTGATTTTTCCTTATCAAGCGCAATATTAAGCGCCTTCTGCTCCTTGTCAAGGTGCACAAGCGGAGCAAGGGAGAGCTTGTTGCAGCTGCGGCACATACCTATATCAAAAAGCTCACGTGCACCCATCACCACCGCCGCCGCACCCGTAATGAAAAAAAGCTGCTTTTTCATAATCAGTCCCCTTCGTTTACGTCCTCTTTTTCAAGCACAACATCAAAAATGCCTATGCCGCTTTCACCCTCCTGCACACCTGCAAGAGAATGTTCCCCTGGCAGCATGCCTATCATAAAATCCTTTTTTACTCTCTGTTTTTTCTCCATGCCAAAACTCCTGTTTTATTAAAAAAAGGCGGCGCACCCTTGTACGCCGCCCTGTAAGCAAGCTGAAGATAAGCAATGCAGATATTACTTGCCTGCCATCTGCTTTTCCTGTGCCTCAATCATCTTTTTAACCATATAGCCGCCCACATAACCGTTCTGTGCGGAAGTAAGGTCGCCGTTATAGCCCTGCTTGAGAGGCACGCCAATTTCGCTTGCAACCTCATACTTAAATCTGTTCATAGCTTCCTTAGCCTCAGGTACATTAACCTTGTTTGAACTTGAATTACTGTTTGACATATTAGATTTCCTCCTGATTTATATATTTATAACATCATAAGCGCTGCTTAAATGTGTTACAGTAATTATTATGGCGGCAGATAAAAAAAATAATCAGCCAATTTTTTGCAGTTTAAGGCAATATTTACAGATGTAAAAACGGATTTTTGTGCTTTGTGCTTTTTGTGCCTTGTTATATAAAATTTACAATTTTAAACTTAAATAAGCCAATAAAATTACAGCGCACATAGCACAATGCACAATAATTTTATCTGTTATTGACTTAAAAACCGCCTTGGACTAAACTAAAAGCATAAAAGGTGCAGGGCACATTGCGGAGGTGATACGGTGAGTGTAACCATTAAAAAAATTGCGGAGCTGTGCGGTGTATCACGTGGCACTGTTGACAGGGTAATAAACAACAGGGGCAACGTAAAAAAGGAAACCGAGGAAAAGATACTGCGTATAGCAAAGGAGCTTAATTACACGCCTAATACTGCTGCAAAATCGCTTTCGGCAAAGAGCAGAAATATTGTAATAGGCGTTGTGCTTGCAGCGGAGGGAAATTCCTTTTTTGACGATATTCTAAAGGGAATGTATCAGGCACAGAAGGAGCTTGGCGATTACGGCATAAGCCTGCTTGTAAAAACCATGAAGGGCTATGATGTGGATACCCAGCTTGAACTGATTGACTCCATAGAAAATAAAATATCGGCACTTATTATTAACCCTATCAGTGATGCAAGGCTTGAATACAAAATAAACCGCCTTGCTGAAAATGGTATACCCGTTGGTACGGTAAATACCGATATTGAGGGGTCTAAAAGGCTTTTTTATGTAGGCAGCAACTACACAAAGGGCGGTGAAATTGCCTGCGGTATGCTGGCGCTTATTACGGGCGGACGGGCAAATATAGGCATTTTGTCGGGCAGCGACAAGCTGGCAGGACACAACAGGCGCATAAACGGCTTTAAACAGGTATGTCAGGAGCGCTACCCTGGCTTTAACGTGCTTGCCTCTGCGCAGACAAATGACGATGAGATACTTGCATATCAGGCAACCGAAAAAATGCTTACATCACAAAGCGAAATTGACACCCTTTACATTGTGGGTGCAGGCGTTTACGGTGCTTGTCGTGCAGTGCTTGCCCTCGGCAGGGAAAAGGATTTTAACGTCATCTGCTTTGACAGGGTACCCGGCACTATTGAAATGATGGAAAAGGGACTTATAAAGGCTACAATATGCCAGCAGCCCTTTACGCAGGGCAATAAATCGGTACATATAATGTTTAACTACCTTATAAGCGGCACCAAGCCAGAGAAGATACAGAACATAGTAAAAAATGAAATCCGTATTGCGGAGAACATATAATGGAGGTAATAAAATGAAAGAATACTTTACAAATCTGCCACAGGTTAAGTATGAGGGCGCAGAGTCAAAAAATCCGTTTGCCTATAAGTTTTATGACCCTGACAGGGTAATAGGCGGCAAAACAATGAAAGAGCAGCTTAAATTTGCCATGAGCTGGTGGCATACGCTTTGTGCTGGCGGTGCTGACCCATTCGGCTCGGCAACAATGGCAAGGGAGTATGGCGAAACAGACCCTATGTCAATTGCAAAGGCAAAGGCAGACGCAGGCTTTGAGTTTATGAGCAAAATGGGAATTGAGTATTTCTGTTTTCATGATGCGGATATTGCTCCACAGGGCATAACCTTTGCACAGAG
>CABUWB010000143.1 GCA_902495025.1 uncultured Eubacteriales bacterium | reverse complement strand
TTCGGAAATAATCATCAATGCAAAGGTAGTCATCAATTATGTGCATTACTCGTCCGGGGCGAGCATTATCGTGACCGATGAAATCCATACTAAGTTCACGCTTTAAATCGTTTTTATCTTTCAACTCATTGTTTGCAAGGCTTTTTATATTAGATAAATCATCGGAATTTACAGAGTAGTTTTCAGAAAGCAAACCATATTTTTTAATGCTTTCCTCGTCCTTAACTGTATATTCCACAGCAGGTAGATTGCCTGTAGTCTTGGAATTGATAACCGCTGTAACTTGATTTTTCATATTCTCAATTGAATGGGTGTACTTACCTCTGCCGTGTGCCTTTTTGTCTGTCACATCAAAAGAGGCAACATTGGACGCAGGTTTGAAAATATAATCAATAGGCTCTGTAGGTAGTTGGAATACATATATTTTATCAGACCTAAGCTCGTAATAATACTTCTTGCCATCATTGTCTTGCTGAATTTTTATAAGTTCCTTAATGGTTTCATTTAGGTTTTTGATGTACACACCGTTGACCTTTGCAGGCATATCACAAACCTCGCCAACTGATATATTAACCTTTGCAAACAGTTCTTTTAGACATTCGGATACACTTTTATCCTTAAATTGAATTACAACATCGTTTTTATTAAGGTAAAATCCAAAGTCAAAAGCCTTTACTGTTCTTTTCGGGTAATTACGGCTGACATTTACCACAACAGCTCTGATTAACTCACCTTCATCATTCAACACTTGAATTATATCACCAGCCATAATCATAAGACGGGTTATATATTTTTCATCTGTATCGGGAATAGAAAAAGAGAGTGAAAGCCCGACAGTGTCGAGGTCTTCACTCCAACTTAAATCTGAAACCAAATTTGTAATATCAGCCGTCTGTTCATCTTTGCATAAATTTATTTTATACACTCAAACCACCCACATTCTCCGAGGTTTCAAGCAAAGTGCCATCTGTTAGAACAGTAGTGAAACAAATCTCCAAGCCGTGCCTGTTCCTTTTGCCACACCAATCCTTAACTTCATTTATGAGAGGGTGTTTTAATAAAAGCTCCGTAACCTCACGCTTTAACTCACTGTTTAAATATCCTTCAGGCAAGGTGCGTGTGCCTATGTAATCATAAATCGAGATACCGAAAATATCATCTTCACCTTTAGAATAAACTTCGTAGAGGTTTACCTTAGTTCTAAGCACATTTTGTATGTACTGTTGAACCGTCTGTAACTTTGTACACTCGGGCAGCACACCATTTTTGATGATGTGTTGTCCTGTGCTGTAATCAAAGAGGAAGTCTATGCCTGTTTCTTGTGTCTCATTTTCTGTCTTTGTATTTTCAATAAATGTGCTTGGAAACATATCATCCCTCCATCAAATAAATGTATAAATCCTTTATGCTCTCAAATTTGCCGATAACATAAAGGCATTGATTGTCATTACCTGCAATGCAAATAAATTTATCTCCGATTTTAACGGGATACTCTGACACATACAGCTCAGCTGTTGTTACTCCCGTACCTCCGTTTATCAAACCCTCAACATTAAAAAACTCATCAAAATCCAAAGGCTCCCCGTTGTAATACACCCTTATATTTACGGGAGTGAGGCTTGTAACCTCACCCACGCAAATACCTACCTTTTTAGGATTGTTTCGGCTGTGTATTTCCTTTGCAAGCTCAATATAGCTATCCATATCAGTTTATTGTTGAGAGTACCTTTATTTCGGTAAAGGTAAATGGCATACTTCGTGTTGCGAGTTTCTTAGCCTCCCAATCCATAGGTGATATTTCAGTAAACTGCACACCTGTTACCATATAGCTCTCTGTCTTTCCTGTGTTAGGGTCTGTAAGGTTTGCTACAATCTTGTAGTCAGGTGTTAAGCCTTTCTGATAAGCCTCAATTAAATCTGCATCAATCATTGTGTTAATTCTTGCACCCTCAAGAGTACCCTCGCCGTCATAGCCGACATATATGTGGTGAGAACAGTAATCTCCAACAGGTGAAAAGTCCTCATACTGACCTGTCATTTTGATATTGATTTTGTTAATCTCCGCAAGAAAGGTATTGTTCAAAAATACCTCTCCGCTTGTACCCTTTAAAAACTTGTTATCATCAAACATAGCTTATTACCTCCCTTATTCCAAAGTAACCGTAAACTTTAAGTTCTCCATACTGCCAAGCACCTTAATATTGCTTGCAATAAATACAGACCTTTTGAAAGCCATTCTTCTTACCTTGTCATCGTCCCAATCTTCCGCCTCGGCTTTGCCTGTGCCAAGCCAAGCTGAACGCTGTTCCGTAACATCAATTTCAGCCTTGTTGTCAAACTCATCATCGAGAATGTCCTCATTAGCAAGCTGAGAGTAATACTGATTTACAGCACCAATAAAGAGCATCTGATACTTGTATTTATTTCTAAACTTGCCCTGATAGGTGGTCTTGAATACAGTGCGTATATCATCTCTGATTAAGTCCATAGCCTCAACGGTTTCTATGTACTGCATATCTTCGGTGTTGGTGTTGCCATTAAGACTTGTAAGGCTATTGCAGCCTGTTACAATTCTTACACCACCGATGTCATTTGTTAAAACAAGCTGACCCTCAGAAACAGCAGTATCAATATCCTCAACCTCATCAACATTTGATAAGTCTGAGCATAAGAAGTTTGTACAACCTTTTGTTACATTACAGGATGCAATAATGCCAAGCATATTAGGCAAATAGTCAACCGCCTTCATTTGATTTCCGTCCCTGTCATAACAGGTCTGGTCAAAGTAAACATAATGCTTGCAGTCCTTGCCGCCCTCTGTACCAACCGCCTTATATGTTCTTCCTAAATTCTCCTGTGACTTTATCCAGCTTGCCAAATCAGACTGCGGACCGTCCTCACCTGCAAAGGCTATCCAGCCTGTACTCCTTGCCGCCATAATGGCAGGAGCAAAGTCAGCAAATTTAACACTTGCGCCGCTGATAACCACAACCTCATAAGGAGCATAATTCAAACAGCTTTTTATGTAAGCTAAACCCTTTTCGCTGTAGTCCTCATCGTCAATATCAGCAACACTCTTATATACTCTTGTGATTACACCGTCTGTTCCAAGCACCTTAACAGCCAAGTAATATAAATAGGTATTTGTTGTACCCTTAGCTATGGTATGCTTGCCTGCCTTTAAGTTAAGCTTTGTTTCACCGTTCTTGGAAACAGCCACTTCCTCACCGTCAAGTGTTATTGTTGGTGCTGTTACCGTATCTGCCGTGGCAGTGATGATTATAAGACTTCCGTCAACAGCCGACTCAAACTGAATATCTGTGCTTGTATCCATTTTGAGTGCTGCTGTGTAGGAAACACCGTCTACTGTAACTGTTGATGCAGATGTATAGGCATTTCCCTTAACCGTTGCATTTAAGGTATTATCTCCTGTTGTATAGTTCCAATCATATACCTTGTTTTCGGCAAGTGTGCTGTCGTTTAAAAGCAAAATTGCCGTACCTCGTTCACTTCTCTGAATAAGTGTGGTGGCGAGCTGTTTAAAGCTAATATCAATAGTTGGTCTTGTTGCCATTGTCATTCCTCCTCTAAATTAATATGTAAATCTTCCATAATTTCAATATTGCTCTCATCAATAAACTCTGTTGCAATCTCAAAGTTAAAGCTGCAGTTCAGTATTCCGTCATCAACCTTTTCAAACTGAATATCATCAATATAAACTAAGCAGTGTTCTTTAATCTGAAACGGCTCTAAAAAAGAAAAAGCCAACTTATCCTCAATTTCATAAATTTCGGATTTACTGTGCTTTTGGTTTTTAGCATAATAATAGCAGTTAAAGTAAACCTTGACTTGTCTTAGCCCCGATGAATAAAGACCTGTGTTGACCGTATCCATAAAGACTTTAAATGACGGTCTTTCAACAGGCTCCTCTAAATCACTATCAGCAAGTGGTATGCTTGTAGTTTCAGATATGTGGTCGCAGACGGATTTGAAAATATCCTTTAGTGTAACAATATCTATCACCCCTTATTTAATGGTTCTGTTATCTTATCAGCAAACTTTTCACAATCACTTTCATAGGTACTTTCAAAGGCATCAGCCGAGGTTTTGAAAGTGTGGTAAGCCTTAGTCCTGTTTCCATTTTTAGTCTTGTGTCCATATTCAATTAAATGTCCATGATGTGCAGGCTTTCCGGCATAAACTCTTATGCTGTCTGCACCGTTGCCATTGTATTTGTAATACTTACCTCGCTTAATACCTTTGAAATAGTTACCTGTTTTCTTTTTTACATTTGACTTTGCTGTTTTTAGAGTACGATTTTTTAACTTTGTACCCTCGGTCTGCATAAATTTCTTTATTTCCCTTGGATATAACTCTTGTACTTGACCCAAAGCATTTGTCATTTCATCAAGTCCGCTAACCTCAAATCCCATACATCACACCGCCTTTATGGTTTCAACTATTTTACCGCATACCATATCCCCGATAATCTCTGCCGCATTTTCAAGTCCAAATATATTGCCTTGAACATTTACGGAAACAGAAACATTTGGAGAGCTATTCATCATTTTTTCGCTTTGTGAATGTGGATATATCCTCGTGCCTGTCGGCAAGTCCATAATCTCATAGCCATGTTCATTTACTGTTGTAAGTCCACCGCCAAAGTAGGTAGTGCCTGTTGCATTAGAGCCAACATTTATACTTGGTTTTGTTATTATGGCACCCGAACTTTGCACAGGACCTATAAAGCTATAATTAATAGGAGCAGTTACATTTATAGGCTTATTAAGTGTACTGGTCAACGTTGTTCTCAGCCTTTCAGCTGCAGTTTTTACACCTGTTAAATTTTCACTGCTGTCAATACCTTTTGCAAAGTACTCACCATAGGTTTTAGAGCTTTCAAGCACCTTAGTTGTATCCTCTGGCAATACGGCGCTAAGAGTTGTAACACCAAAAGCCTTTAGAGCCTTTGCATTGTTACCAACCGCACCGATAGCAGAGCTTTGTGCAAATACATTTGCGTAAGCTTGTGGTACTTTCTCCATTGACTGCATTGATTTTTGCAGTTCCTCAACGGAGGGTAACATTTGCTCATAAAACTCGCCGATATGCTTTCTTGTTTCCGGAGCTACCTCGCTAAATTCCGTATTCATAGCCTGTGTTATAGCTGTAACAACACTGTCTGTAAGTGGTATAGTGCCATTTGCAAGGTCATTAAATGCGTCCTCGGTATACATTTCACTTAATACCTTATTTACGGACTCTTTCATCGCAGAGGATATTTCAGGAAATGCACCCATAATGGCATCATTTTCAAACTGCAAACCCTTTGTTGTCAATTCTGCAATCTTTGAATTATAAGCTTCATTTGCTTGCTGAATAGCATTAGTTAGCTCTGTTGAGCCATCTGTATACATCAGCTTTGCCTGTGCAATAGCGTCTATTCTCGCTTTGGTATAGGTTTCCTTAAGATTAGCAAGCTCCTCATTTGTCGCATCAATAAGGTTTTGAAAACTCTCTTGGCTTAAATCTCCTGATTGAAAGTCTAATTTTAAAGTTTCAAGCTTTGCCTCACTCTGAGCTGTTGCAATCTTCTCCTGTATTTCGGCTTGCTGTTTCATTATTGCCGCAACAGCCTCGGTGCTGTCCAAGTCCCAGTTATGCTCGTAGGCATT
>CABUWB010000142.1 GCA_902495025.1 uncultured Eubacteriales bacterium | reverse complement strand
TTATTTAAAGGCTTTCAAGCACTTTTGTGCTTGCCGCTCTCTTGCGACAGCTCAATTAGTATATCACAGCTTTTTGAGTTTGTCAAGAGATTTTTTTATTTTTTTGAAAATCTTTTTCGCTGCCGCTTTCGCAGCAACTCTGTTATTTTAGCACAACTCATAGCTGTTGTCAATAACTTTTTTCAGATTTTCTTTTTTATATTTTGCTTTGCAACAGTCCCCTGTGCGACAGCGAAATATATATTACCACATCAGCTTTTCTTTGTCAACAACTTTTTACAAGTTTTTTAAAAGCCTTTGTGATGGACGGAGTAGGAGAGATTTGAACTCTCGCGCCGCTTTCACGACCTACTCCCTTTCCAGGGGAGCCCCTTCAACCACTTGGGTACTACTCCAAATGCTCTACTATAATAGGTAGAAACTATATAATTTAATTGCGCTTAGGCAAAAAAATATACGCAGAGGGTGGGATTCGAACCCACGGCCCCTTGCGGAGTCACCGGTTTTCAAGACCGGCTCCTTAAACCACTCGGACACCTCTGCATATTATGCCGCCGTTGTCAGCGGCAAGATATATACTACTATATTTTAAGCCGATTGTCAATAACTTTTTGCAAAAATTTTAAAAATTATTTTCAAATTGCCATAATGCTGGTATTTTAGCTCAAATCGTGTTAAAATACAGATAAATATGAAAAGGAGCTAATTAAATATGAAAGAATATATAATAAATCTTTTTACGGAGCTTGTGGGTATAGATACCACCTCCGACCCCGAATCAGGCGAATTTCCGTCAAGCGAGGCGCAGTCGCTTTTTGCGGAAATGCTTGCCTCACGCCTTGCGGAGCTTGGTATTGAGGATATTAATGTGGACAAATACAGCTATGTTTATGCCTCACTGCCCGCAAATACCGACAATGCACCTGCTATAGGCTTTATCTCACACATGGATACAAGTCCGGACTGCAGCGGCTTTGGCATTAAGCCAAACGTAATTGAAAACTATGACGGCGGCGATATTGCCTTAAACGGCAGAACGCTTTCCCCAACAGAGTTCCCCACACTTAACAATTATATAGGTAAGACTCTTATCACCTCCGACGGTACAACCCTGCTCGGTGCTGATGATAAGGCAGGTATTTCCGAAATTATCACCGCCGTAAAGTATTTAATTGACCACCCTGAGATAAAGCATGGAAAAATAGGTATATGCTTTACACCCGACGAGGAGATAGGCGCAGGCGCAGACCATTTCGACGTTGACGCCTTTGGCTGCGATTTTGCCTATACAATTGACGGCGGTATTGCAGGCGAGATAAGCTACGAAAATTTTAATGCCGCAAGAGCCAAAATTGATATTGCAGGCAAAGGCGTACACCCCGGAGATGCAAAGGGTATAATGATAAATGCAGGACTTGTCGCCGCAGAGCTTAACTCCCTGCTTCCTGCTGACGAAATACCCGCCAAAACCGAGGGCTACGAGGGATTTTTTCACCTTACACAGATAAGCGGCAATGTTGAAAACGCCCACCTTGACTATATTATAAGGGACTTTGACAAAACCTCATTTGAAAACCGCAAAACTCTTATCAGGAATGCCGTTGATACCATTAACAATAAATACACCGACACCACCGCCACGCTCACTCTTTATGACGAGTACTACAATATGGCTGAAATTATTGGCAAAGACTCACCTGTTGTTGCAAAGGCGATTGCGGCAATCAAAAAAGCAGGCGTAGAGCCTGTTGTTGAGCCTATAAGAGGCGGCACTGACGGCGCACGCATTACCTTTATGGGTCTGCCCTGCCCTAATATTTTTACGGGCGGTCATAATTTTCACGGACCTTATGAGTACATCTGTGTTGAAAGTATGCTTGCAGCCGTTAATACCATAATTAATATAGCAGCCGTATAATTACGGAAGCTATCTCCAAAATTTTAATCAGATATAAACATTACCTAAAAATAATGGGCGGTTATCTTCCTTAAATAGTATAAACAACACAGCAAGGAAAATAACCGCCCTGTCATCTTAATCAGATTACATACATATCATCAATCCACCTTCAAACCAAATCATAGTCTTTCTAAATAATATTGCCAGAAAATATTTTTATATATTTTCTTGACGAAATTTGAACTAACAAATATACTATTATATAATAATATATAAAAATAAAAAGAAAGGGTATATTATGAAAGTTCTTGAAGACAGAATACGAAAAGACGGAGTTGTAAAAGAGGGAAACGTTTTAAAGGTTGACAGCTTTTTAAATCATCAGATGGACGTCAAGCTGTTTGCCCAGATGGGCGAGGAATGGAAAAGGCTGTTTGCCGACAAAGAGGTAAACAAAATATTAACCATTGAGGCGTCGGGCATAGGCATAGCCTGTGTTGCAGCAAACTGCTTTGATGTAGACGTTGTTTTTGCCAAAAAAACACAAAGCCTGAACATAGACGGTGAGGTTTACAAAACAAAGGTAGAAAGCTTTACGCACAAGAGAGTTTATGACGTTATCGTTTCAAAAAAATTTTTAGGTGAAAATGACAAGGTTTTAATTATTGATGACTTTCTTGCCAACGGCTACGCCGTTTTAGGTCTTATTGATTTGGTTGAAAGCGCAGGAGCCGAGCTTGTCGGCGTTGGTATTGCCGTTGAAAAGGGCTTTCAGCAGGGCGGCAGGCTTATAAGAGATAAAGGCATTCACCTTGAAAGCCTTGCAATTGTCGATGAAATGAACAGCGAAACAGGAGAAATAAAGTTCAGAGAACAATAATAATGGGAGTATTACAATGAAAAATATTTTTAAAGACAGCTCGGTAAACAATATTTACGCCCTTGACGGCACAGTTCCGCTTTCCAAAGCAATACCCTTTGGCTTTCAGCATATACTGGCAATGTTTGTTGCAAATATTGCGCCTATTATCATTGTTGCGTCGGCCTGCGGCTTAAACCAGAGTGAAACCGCTTATCTTATACAGTGTGCAATGTTTATTGCAGGTATAGGCACTATTTTGCAGCTTTATCCTAAATTCAGAATTGGCTCGGGCTTACCTATTGTAATGGGTATCAGCTTTACCTTTGTTTCCGCATTATGTGTTATAGGCTCAAACCCGGATTACGGCTATCCTACGGTTATAGGTGCTGTAATAGTCGGCGGTATAGTTGAGGGTATACTCGGTCTGTTTGCCAGGTACTGGAGAAAAATTATCTCCCCTGTTGTGGCTGCCTCTGTTGTTACCGCAATAGGTTTTTCGCTTTTAAATGTAGGCGCATCGTCCTTTGGCGGCGGCAGCGGAAGTCCCGATTTCGGCTCATTAAAAAACCTCTGCCTTGGCAGCTTAACCTTGGTTGTCAGCCTGATTGTTAATATTTTTGCCAAAAAACACTACAAGCAGCTTTCTGTTCTGGCAGGTCTTATTGTAGGCTATATTGCCGCATTGTTTATGGGTATAGTCGATTTTTCGGCTGTTCACACAGGCAGTATAATTTCCCTGCCAAAAATTTTACCTTATATGCCTAAGTTTGATTTAAGCGCCATAATTTCGGTCGTTCTTATATACCTTGTTTCTGCAACCGAAACTATCGGCGACACCTCTGCCATTTCGGCAACGTGCTTAAACAGGGAAATTTCAGACAAAGAGATTTCAGGCTCCATTGCCTGCGACGGTTTTGTAAGTGCATTATCGGGTGTTTTTGGTGCTATTCCAATAACCTCATTCAGCCAAAATGTGGGACTTGTTGCAATGACTAAGGTTGTAAACCGTTTTTCAATACTCATGGGCGCTATAATAATGATTTTGGCAGGTCTGTTCCCTGTTTTCGGCAACATTCTCGCCACCCTGCCCGAGTCCGTTTTGGGCGGCTGTACCATTATGATGTTTGGCAGCATTGTTGTCAGCGGTATTCAGATGCTTTCTGCCTGCGGCTTTACCCAGAGAAATTTAACAATCGCCTCTCTTTCCTTAGGTATTGGCATCGGTTTTACTCAGGTGAGCGAAATATTCAACATATTCCCCGATATTATAAGAAATGTGTTTGCTGAAAACTGCGTAGCCGTTGTATTTGTTATGGCTGTTGTCATGAACCTTGTTCTGCCTAAAGAAGAAAGTGAAAATAAGCAGTAATGATATGATATTTTGAATAATAATATTATTCATCAAGGGATAATATAAATAAAATTTTCCCTCAACCATTCATCAAATGTTGACTTATACCGCCGCAGGTGTTAAAATTAATATAAGCAAATTATGCTTACATAATTGCATATAAATACGAAAGGTGGTTTATTTCCAATGAACGAAGTATTACAGAAGTTAAGCAACATCGGTATTGTTCCCGTAGTTGTTATTGATGATGTTGAAAAGGCAGTACCTCTTGCAAAGGCACTTGTAGCAGGTGGTATCCCATGTGCTGAGGTTACCTTCAGAACAGACGAGGCTGAAGAGGCTATCAGAAGAATGGCTGCTGAGGTTCCTGAGCTTATTGTTGGTGCAGGTACAGTACTTACATGCGAGCAGGCTGACAGAGCTATTGCAGCAGGCTCCAAGTTCCTTGTATCTCCTGGTTTCAACAGAAAGGTTGTTGACTACTGCGTAAGCAAGGGCTACCTTATAACTCCGGGTACTTCAAGACCAAGTGATGTTGAGCAGGCTATCGAGGCAGGTCTTGAGGTTATCAAGTTCTTCCCTGCTGAAGCTGCAGGCGGTCTTCCAATGATTAAGGCTATGTGCGGCCCTTACACAAAGGTTAAGTTTATGCCAACCGGCGGTATCAATGCAGCTAACCTTAACTCCTACCTTGCTTATGACAAGATTATCTGCTGCGGCGGCAGCTGGATGGTTAAGGGCTCACTTATCAAGAACAACGAGTTTGACAAGATTACAGAGCTCTGTAAGGAAGCTGTTGAAACTATGCTCGGCTTTGAGTTTGCTCACGTTGGTATCAACACAGAGAACGCTGATGTTGCAGCAGCAGCAGCTAAGAAGTTCTGCGACGTATTCGGCTTTGAGTATGATGACCACAGCTCTGCTGTATTTGCAGGCAAGGGCATTGAGGTCAGAAAGCAGATGTTCAAGGGCGCTAACGGCCACATCGCTATCAAGACTAACAGCGTAGACAGAGCTATCCGTTACTTAAGCGACGTTAAGGGTGTTGAGTTTGATATGGATTCTGCATCTGTTAAGAACGGCAAGACAACTGCTATCTACCTTAAGGACGAGGTTGCAGGCTTTGCTGTACACCTTGTACAGGCTTAATTGCAAAATAACATTTATAGTTTTTTTGGGGGCTGTGATATTTTCGCAGCCCTTTTTATGGGATTAAAGGATTTTTATTATGAACAGCAAAACATTTTTTACAAAACCGCTGAATATATTTATATGTGCAATTATTGCCACCTTTCTCTGGGGCAGTGCCTTTCCCGCAATCAAAATAGGCTATGAGCTTTTTAATATCCCCTCGGAGGATATTGCATCAAAAATGCTTTTTGCAGGAATACGCTTTACAGCAGCAGGAATTTTTGTTACAATATTTAATGCGGCAGTTCACAAAAGACTTGTACTGCCTACAAAACAGGAGCTAAAGGGTATAATACCCCTTGCGCTTACGCAAACTACTGTGCAGTATATCTTCTTTTATATAAGCCTTATTTACCTTTCGGGCGTAAAAGGCTCAATACTTAACTCGAT
>CABUWB010000141.1 GCA_902495025.1 uncultured Eubacteriales bacterium | reverse complement strand
TAAATGATGGTCAGATTTATGAGCTTAACGGCAGAAATGCAGCAGGTTTCAGCTCCGAATTTAACAGAGCTAACAGCGCTTGGAGAGGACTTATCGAGAAAGTTGAAAAGGGCGGCGTTACAACAGAAGGTTACATTGACCTTGCAGTTGCACTTACAGACAGCGAGGCTGCATCGGGCAACAAGCTCGACTCCTTCACATTAACTAATGATGCAAAGGCTTATTATGTAAACAGCGAGGGTACTGCTGTAAGCCACAGCCTTGGTTTTACTGTAAATGACAGCGAATACATTCTTCGCCAGCAGATAGCGGAAATGCTTGGCGGAGTTAAAAACTCCTATACAGGAGAAAGGACACAGGGTAGGGCAGCTAAGATTTTTGAGGAGGCTATCCCCGATGCTGAGGATGCACCTGATGTTACAATACCTGAGTGGCTTAAATATACCTATGCTACAGTAAGCAAGGACGGCTTCGATGTAAATGTTATTAACGGCGGTTATATAAAGGTTAACGGAAATACAATTACTGCAAAGGACAGCAGCGGTCAGGTAGTGAATATTCAATTAAACTGGGGCGACAGATTTGTATTTGATACAACAGCAGGTAAGACATACGATATTATGCTTGGCAATGCTGATGTCGAAAACAGCGCAAACAGCGGCGATGTAAGCTTCCCATGGAGCATTTGCGTAAACCAGCCAAAGGAGAATATGGGCTTTGTACGTATCTTCTTAGGAGATAATACAAACCTTTACCTTAACAACGGCGGCGAGATAGTAAATATAGGCTCTGCTGCGGATTGTATTCCTGAGGTTTATTTCTTCTCAAACGGCTGCAAGACGATTAAAGCCGACAACTATGCACTTACAGGATATATGATTATACCTAACGGTCTTGTAGACCTTTTCAACGGCGGCGTACAGAGAGGTACCAATAAGGTATTCGAGGGTATTATGCTTTGCGGTAACGTAGGTATGCCACAAAGACAGGACAGAGTTCTTAAATATTATAAACCTTTAATGTATCAGACAGCCATTACAAGTGATGTATTCGGTTATTGATAAGGGGAGGTAATAATTATGAAGAGATTAAATAATAAAGGCTTTACCCTTATGGAGGTAATTGTGGCAATGGCACTTGTAACATTGGTTGCATCATTTGTTGGCAGTGCAATTGTTTCTGCACAGAAGAACACCTTGAAAACACAGGAATTGAGTGCAGGTATGGATGATGCATTTGTAGGCAGTGAGGAATACCTTGCAGACAGCTCCGCCATAGGCAGTACGGACGGAAATTATAAGTTAACGAGGGTTTCGGGTGGTCTTAACGACTTCCCCGAAATCGACCTTGCAATAAGGGACAGCTCAAATGGTACAGATGATGCTGTTAAGTATGTTGCATTTAAGCGTTCTGAGGATAATGAAAATATTCTGGGCGGCGGCGGTAGTGTAAGCAACAGCGGCGGCGGTGTTACCGAAGGAAGCGGTAATAACGGCGGTGAGCCTGCACAGGGCGGCGGTATTAAAGAGGAAGAGCCTCCTAAGGAACCTGAAATGCCCGAGCAGCCACAGCAGCCTCAGGAGCCTGAGCAGCCACAAACTCCTCAGCAACCAGAAATACCTGATACTCCACAAATTCCAAACGGAGGAGAAAATCCAGAAAATTCCGACAGAGGCGGCAAAGATTTCTTCTTTGGTTATCGTCATCCTGATATGAAGGACCATTTTAAGCATTATGACTGGTGGCGTGGTCATATTGTTGATGACAGACCTCCACTTGACCTTGGCGACGGTATCGTTACCATTATGGAATGGAGCAAGTTTGGCGATTGGAATACAAATGGTATACTTGTCACGACTGACAGTGAATTAAGATTGGGTCAGATTCATGATGAAAAGTGGAATTGTAATTATCGCCTTGTAATTCATTCTGTTGCGGCTGATGGCAGCAATGGTGCTTTTTATGAGGTAAACGGTGTTAAAGTTAAGGCGGGCGGTTCGTATACAGTGCCTACTAATGACGGAGGCGGCGTTGTTATTAAAGCCAGAAACAAGGATGTTTATATTACAGGTATATCAGTAGAAAAAGTTGATTGACATAGTGTTATAAATATTATAAAATTAAAGGGAGCCGTAAAAGTCGGCTCCCATTATTTTTAGTCTTAGGGGGGATTGTTATGCGAGGATTATTAAAAAGCAAAGCGGGCTTTACCGTAATTGAGGTAATGGTTGCGGTGCTGTTGAGTGGTATAATAATTACTGTTGTTTATCAGATTATGACGGTTTCGAGCAAAACCAACAATGCCGCCAATGAGCAGATTGTTGCATCTAATGCTCTTGACAGTACAATGGAAACAATACGCCAGGGCGTAATGTCTGCTACCGAGGTTGAAATATGCAATGCACAAACCGCTTCACCGTCAGATGATGAGGATGTAATTAAATGTATAGATAATACCATATACTACGACGATAGAAAAATATCCGACGCCAAGGAAATAGGTGTTGCCAGTGTGGAGCTTGAGTTTGACTCAAAGGGCACTGATGATAATATTCTTAGCATAAGCCTTGTTGCAAAGGATGGGGACGGAGCTATACTTAACGGCAAGAGCCGCAGTATAGAATTATATTTACATAGTATAGGCGGAAACGGAAAAGGCGAAATAAAGAAAAGCGTAGATGGCGATAACTGCATTATTTTCTCCTCTCTGGAGCCTACGGAATAAAAAATAGTTTATTTAACAGCTGTATGCGGCATAATTATCCCTTGCCTGTGCGGCTGTTTTTTAATGCTTGCTTATATCGAAAAATGCAAGAAAATAGAAATGGAAAAAACTGGAAATTTTGCGCAATATGCTGTATTATAATTTTAAAGAGCTTTTTTAATAATTTTTTTGGTGCAGCAGAAGGTTTTAAGCGTATTTTGGTTTGACTACACGACAGAAACCTTGTACAATATAAGGAGGTATATAAAATGATGAATTTAGCTTTAAACAGTACAAACGAGGTAATGGAGCTGCCAATTGAGCGCATACTGCCAAACCCCTATCAGCCAAGGCGGCTTTATAACAGGGCAGAGCTTGAGGAGCTTTCAAGGTCTGTAAGGCAGTACGGCGTAATTCAGCCTGTGTGTGTGCGTGAGGCGGCAGGCGGCAGCTACGAGCTTATAACCGGTGAGCGCAGGCTGCGTGCCTCAAAGCTGGCGGGTCTTAGGTACATACCTGCTGTTGTACTCAATGTGTGCGACAGGGACAGTGCGGCGCTCTGCCTTGTGGAAAACATACACAGGAGCGAGCTGAACTATATTGAAGAGGCGGAGGCAATAAACTCTGTAATGAAGGACTTTTCGTGCAGTCTGGAGGAAACGGCACATATAATAGGCAAAAGCAGACAGGAAATAGCCGCAAAGCTTCGTCTTTTGCGTCTTACGCCCGATATAAGGCAGCTGCTTATAAAAAATTCGCTTACAGAGGGACACGCAAGGGCGCTGCTGCGTTTAAGCAGGCATAACGCACAGAAAAGCGTGCTGGAGCAGGTGATAAAGTATTCGCTTAATATCAAAAAAACAGAGGAGCTTGTGGACAGTGCCATAAAAAACGGCGGCGAGATAGGTGTGCTTAAAAAGCAGCCACGTTTAAAGCTCTGCTTTCGTGATGTAAGACTTTTTGCCGCCATGCTTGAACAGGCTGTCGAGCAGATGAATGAAAACGGTATGCAGACTGATTGCGAGATTAAGCAGCAGGATAATCAATACGAAATTAAAATTAACATAAAAACGGAGGAGGAATAACTCCTGCCGGGGAGGTACAATCCAATGGATTTATCTATAGTAATTGTCAACTTTAACACAAGGGAGCTGACTAAGCAGACGGTTGACGCCGTATGCGAAACTACACAGAATATTGAATACGAAATAATAATTGCTGATAACTCCACCTCGCCAAAGGGCAGCTATCCCGAGGAGGACAAGCGTGTAAAGCTGATTGCAAACCTGCCGAATAACGGCTTTGGCAATGCCTGCAACATAGGTGCGGCAAAGGCGATAGGCAGATACGTGCTTTTTCTTAACTCCGATACGCTTGTGCAGCAGGGTACGCTTGAAAAATGCGTTAAATATCTGGACGAAAACCACGACGTCGGCTGTCTTGGCATTAAAACCATTCTGCCCGACGGCACGTTTGACCATGGCTGCAAAAGAGGCTTTCCCACACCATGGAACAGCCTTTGCTATGTGCTCGGGCTGGACAGGCTCTTTCCCGATAACAAGAAATACGGCGGCTACAGGCTGTCATATTTGAGCAATGAGGAAAACCACGAGGTAGACTCCGTAAGCGGCGCTTTTATGATGATTCCGAGGGCAATTCTTACCAAAACGGGCGGCTTTGACGAAAGTATTTTTATGTACGGCGAGGATATTGACCTTTGCTACCGCATAAAGCTGATGGGTTTTAAGGTGGTTTACTATGCGGGTACGTTTATGATTCATCTTAAGGGGCAGAGTGGTCTTAATACAAAAAATAAGGTGGTTATTAAGCATTTTCACAACGGTTTAAGGGTATTTTACGATAAATATTATAAGGACAAGCACTCTGCGGCGGTAACCTTTTTAATGCACAGTGCAATTAACGTGCATCACCTTATGTCGCTTATACGGGCGTTTGTATTGGGTAAAAGGCTATGATTGATGTTTTACTTGCCTCCTATAACGGAGAGAGATATATTTCAGAGCAGATTGAGTCGGTGCTGGCGCAGACCTGCGGAGATTTTACATTACATATTTGCGACGACTGCTCCACTGACAGAACGGCGGAGCTTGTGCGCCATTACACAAAAAGGTATCCCGATAAGGTTAAGCTGACCGTAAATGAAAAAAATTCGGGCTCGGCAGGTAATAACTTTTTTAAGCTTCTTAACGCCTCGTCTGCCGATTATATTATGTTTTGCGACCAGGACGATGTGTGGTTTAAGGATAAAATTGAAAGAACGTTTGCAAAAATGCGGCAGGCTGAAATAAATTTTGGTGAAAGCACACCTATACTTGTGCATACCGACCTTACTGTGGCGGATAAGGATTTAAAGGTTATTGCGCCGTCAATGTTTAAGGCGCAGCATCTTGATACAAGCCGTATTGCGGTAAATAATCTGGCGGTGCAGAATGTGGTTACGGGCTGCACTGTCATGCTTAACAGAACGCTTGCTGACAGGCTTAATTATATTCCGTCGGCTGTACCTGTGCATGACTGGTGGATTGCTCTGCTGACCGCCTGCTGCGGCAGGATTGTCTGCCTTGATGAGCCTACGCTGTATTATAGAAAGCACGATACCAATGTATGCGGCGCACAGGATATGGAGAGCGCAGGCTATATAATGTCAAGGGCGGCTGACGGCAAAAGGGCAAGGCTGATGATGAGGTATGGATATATGCAGGCGGCGGAAATGGCTGCCGCATACGGCGATAAGCTCGGCAGGGATAATTTTGAGCTGCTTAAGGGCTATGGTGAGCTGGTGAATAAGGGCTATTTTGAAAGGCTTGACTTTGTTATGAAAAATAAAATGTTTAAAAGCGGTGTTGTAAGGAAAGTCGGACAGGTTATTTATTTATAAATTATTGTTTAACGCATTAATATTAACAACCTAACATTCAATTAATACCTTATGGATTTACCGTAGGGGCGGCAACCTGCCGCCCGTCAATCATTGTGGTTTGTTCAACATTCGGGCGGATATG
>CABUWB010000140.1 GCA_902495025.1 uncultured Eubacteriales bacterium | reverse complement strand
TCGGCTGTATGCTGTTTGATATTGAGGGCGTGCGTGCGGCAGTTGAAAGTATCCATGGGGACGATTTTTATTCCCCTGCCAATGGTGATATTTTCAATGCCATGTGCGACCTTTACAACAGCGGCAAACCAATTGATATTGTTACGCTTAAAAACAGGCTTGACGAGCTTGGACTGACCGAAAAGGTAGGCGGCATGGACTACCTTATACAGCTTGCCTCGCTTTCCTCAACAAGTGCCAACACAAAGGTTTATACCGATATTGTGGCTGAAAAGGCGGTTTTAAGGCGCCTCATAAAGGCTGCAAAGGCTGTTGAGGAGGAGAGCTACGGTGCCGTTGAAAATGTTGACTACGTTATTGCCGAGGCAGAGGATAAAATAAGAAAAATTGCCGAAAGGCGCAAAGCGGAGGACTTTGAGCCTATAGTCGATGTACTTATGAAATCGCTTGACAGGATAGAGGCTGCAAGCCGCTCCGACAGCAATATTACCGGTATTGAAACGGGTTTTGCTGACTTTGACAGAAAAACGGCAGGTTTGCAGAATACCGACCTTATACTTATTGCAGCAAGACCGTCCATGGGTAAAACGGCATTTGCGCTTAATATAGCGCAGTATGCGGCTACAAGGGGCAAGGTGCCTACGGCTATATTCAGCCTTGAAATGTCCTCTGACCAGCTTGTAAACCGTATGCTTTGTGCCGAGGCGCTTGTGGACTCGCAAAAGCTCAAGCTGGGCAACCTCAACAGTGAGGAGTGGGGAGAGATTGCAAGGGCGGCAGGCGTGCTTTCCGAGGCACCTATTTATATTGATGATACGCCTGCAATTACACCAATGACGCTTATGGCAAAGTGCAGAAAGCTGAAGCTGGAGCATGGTCTGGGGCTTATCGTAATTGATTACTTACAGCTTATGGACGGCTCAAACGGCAGAAAAAGCGACTCACAGCAGCAGGAGGTTGCATTTGTGTCAAAGTCCTTAAAGGCTATAGCTAAGGAGCTTGAAGTGCCTGTTATAGCGCTTTCGCAGCTCAGCCGAGCGTGTGAGAGCAGACAGGATAAGCGACCTATGATGTCCGATTTGCGAGATTCGGGTGCAATTGAGCAGGACGCAGATATGGTATGCTTCCTTTACAGGGACGAATACTATAACCCAGATACGGAAAAGAAAAACCAGGCGGAGCTTATTGTGTCCAAGCACAGAAACGGCTCTACGGGTACAGTTGACCTTGCATGGCTTGGTATGTATACAAAGTTTGCAAACCTTGTTAAGCAGGACGACGGTGATGCACCGCCTTTTGATATGTAATAAAATAAAAGAGACCCTTGTGCTCCTTATTGAAACAGATTTTTACCGGGTATCTGCCTAAAAGAGAGCGCAAAGGTCTTTTTATTTTGTCCGAATTTTTAAATGGGCAATTAAATTCGGATAACAGCCCGAATACCCGTTTGTGCAGTAGGGGTTAGGAAATAACTGCCTCGGTGCATCATAAATATTCAGCAAAGGGCTTTGCTGTGGGGTTGGCTGATGCAGGGTAATCGGAGCTAAATCAGGCCTTATATACGCACATAAAACCTGATTTAGCCCGAGGGAATAGTGTTTATTATATTAAAAAAGACCCATACACGTACGAAATACGCGTATGAGTCTTGCTGATTATGGTAAAACCAGACCCTAATGGCCACGATGTTGGAATTTACCGCACAGATAACTGTGCCAACTACTCCCTCAACTAAGTCTATTATAAACATAAATCATTTATTTGTCAATTGTAAAAACATAAATATTTTTTGATTTCAGGGGTTGGTGTAATATCGCAGAGAGGATGTCAAAAAAGTTCGTGAGTTAGATGGTGGGAAAAAGTCCAAAAAGGCGGGATTTGACGGGATTGTAGGATTTGTAACGAAAAATAACGCACATAATTGGCAAAAAAATATGAAAAAAATTAAAAAAGCGTGAGAGTGGCTTAATAAGCGGCTTTCACGCTTTTTTATTATTTTTGAGGGAAAATTGCAACAAAAGTAAAAATTTGTAACGGTGCAAGGTGTTACAAAGCGTTATTTATATTTATCGGTGTAACGCACAGTGTTACAAGTGGTTTAATAAGCGGTGTTACGGTGTTTTTCGAGGTAGTAAAGCACCTGTTTATTGTGTAACGGATGCAGCTCTACATATTGATTTTGAGGTACAAAATAAATATGACAAATTAAAAAAATGCAAAAAAACGGACGTATTGAGCCATTTAAGCCTGTTACAAGGGTAAAAAAATGATAGAAAATCCATAAAAGCAATACGTCCATTATGGCATTAGTTCCTACCTATTTTAATGTATTTCAAAAAATGATAGAAAAATATATCAAAAATCAGTAAAAAAAATTAAAAGCTGCACAGCACAAGTCCCTCTATGGCGAAGTCATCATTTTCATTGACAGGGATAGGTGGATATTTGGGGTTAAGTGATACAAGGGTGATTTTGTTATCCTCGTCAACGTGATATTCTTTGATATATCCTTCATTATTAAGGCGAAAAATACCTATCTGACCGTTCTCCAAGCAAGGCTGTTTATGGACGAGTATGATGTTACCGTCATTATATTTAGGCTGCATACTATCTCCTTTTATTGTAATAGCCATATCGGCTTTAGGGTATGTTTCTGCATCAATTTCAAGCACCTCAGGTGGCTCATCGGAAATGTATGCACCTTTACCAGCAGATACTCTTGACATGATAAAGGGGATTTTAATGATATTGACAGGCTCCGGAATAAAAACGGGAGCTCTATTTATTTCAGGGTTGTCTGTTCTTCCAAGCAAGTAATCAATTGAACAGTTGAAATAATCTGATAATTTTATTAAGTTTTCTCCGTTTGGTATACTACCACTTTTCCATTTGGTTATGATACCCGAAGATATGCCAATTTTAGCTCCGACAGGGTTAGGTTTGGTAGATTGAGCTTCGCATAGTTTATTAAAACGTTCCCAAAACATAATATAACCTCCATAAAAATCTCAATTTTATGAGAAATTTGTTGACAATCTCATAAAATTGAGATATAATATATTTAGATAGAAAAATACATCACATTTCTATCATATCACAAAAAAGGAGGGCAGGCAATGAAAAAGAAAAAGGGCAAGAAAAAAGGCAACAAGCACAATCCACGCCACATCACAGACAAGATTGTGCTTGCTACCTTGATATTAAGCCTTATAGATAAGTTAGTGGATATAATCCAAAAGCTTATACATATATGGCTTGATTAATAAGCAGGGGAGGGTTTCCTCCCCGTTGCCCTAATTATAATATACCCCGTAATAAATGTCAAGGAGGTGAGAGTGTGGAGGTATTGAGTATTATTGCAGACGTTATGCTTGCGGCAGTTTATATTGTAGGAATTATACTGATTATTAAAGAGGGCAGAAGAAAATGAATGCCTTGTATAGGATATCAGAAGGGAGTGTAAGTTAAATGGCGGCGGATAATTCTGAATTAACAATAGACATAATCAAGTCAATTATGGAGTGGGTTGTTACAATTAATCATAGTACAGCGGCTCGTGCATTTTTGGAATATTCGGGACATATTGCTCAGTTATCTGTGAGAGTATATAAGGACGGCAACTGGAGAGGTAAGCCTATTATAAAAGAGGAAATTAGGTTTGATGAAGGTGCATCGAAAAGGCGGTTCAAGCATTTAAGGGACGATTTACAGGCGTTTTGGGTAGAGTTAATGTACAAGGAGGATAAAAAATGAATTATAAGAACATTGATTACAAAGTAGTTGAGGAACGTGTATTGTCGGTTTTGGAGGAAAACGGTGAAAAGGATATTACAGGTGTAGCTGAGGTGCTTATTTCCCGTCTTGAGTGTATTCCGCTGTTAGATGTTGATATAATGTATGACTTTTGTGAGCATTATAGATGCAGTGTTGACTATGTACTTGGTAGGACAGATAAGTATTGGTTGTGAGGTGAATTAAGGTATGAGTGAAATGTACTCAAAAAAATTATCTTTTATAGCATTTGAGTTGGAAAATCTTGTTAAGAAAATTGATAATAGGATTATTAAGCTTGCTGCTGTACCAAACAAAGCAGGTGATGATGTTGTTGCTGTTGCTGTATGCTATGGAGATAACGAAGAATGTGTTTCAAGCGTTAAAGTCAATGTTGAGTGCGACAGCCTTTCGGCAATTGCGATTGATGTTATCAAGAAAATACAGTAAGGAGGAACAATATGAAACATGGCAAAAAACCGACACGCAGGCAGAAGATGCTTTTACGTAGGTACAGGCTTGACCCTGACAACTGGCTTATCATAAAGGATTGTTCGGAGTGCTTTGAGATTGTAAACAAGGTAAGCGGCAAGAGCCGTAGGCTTAACAGAAAGGTGGATTTATAATGACAACAGCTGAAATTATTTTATTATTTTTGTTTTGTATGTTTGCTATTGAGCTTGTAAGAGCTGCAAGGGCTTGGTATGAGGCAGAGGCTAAGAGCTATGAGCTTGCTATCATCAGAGAGAGAAACAAAAAAAGGCAGTGAGCTGCGACCCACTGCCGGCTCTCTATTAGAGAGCACAAAAGACACAATCTATTATATCAATTAATGCAAAAAATGGCAATATGTTTGTCAAAAAATATGAATTATAACAGGGAGTTGGTTTTATGAAGAGGAAAAATCAGCTTACACCGTTTGGAAAAGCAGTTAAGAAAAAAGCTATAAGCAAGAGCTTGACACTGACTGAAGTCGCAACGGCAGTTGGAACAAGCTCTAAATATCTATATCTTATTATGTATGGAAAGCGTAAAGGTTTGAAATACAGATATAAAATAGGTGAAATTTTAGATATAGATGTTGAGCGTTATACTGCTTAGAGGGGGTGTGTGCATGATTAAAGTTTGGTTAAGCATTGAGCAAGCCGCAGAGCTTGAGGGAATTACTTATAATGCTATGCAGCTTAGAACTCAGAGCAGTAAATATATGATAAAAGAGGAAAGTGCAACAGTTGGAGGGAAAAACAGGGTGCTTATTGAATTAAGCTCCTTGTCATCAAAAGCACGCCGCTTATACCGTCAGCAGAAAAAGCTTGAGGTTAGCGGAATTGCTGACGAGGATAATGCGCCATGGTATGTATCGATAGATGTGCAGAGCTACAAGGAAAAATATCCTAAGCAGTACAATCAGGCAATCGAAATGAAGCGGTATGTTGAGGAGTGAATTGCTTATGACGAGGGCAAGGACAAAACCGAATACATAAGCAGTTTTGCGGAAAGTTTAGGTATATCTGCAAGGACGCTACACAGGAAGATTAAAGCATATACCGAGGCGGCGGCTTGGGCGTTGGAGCTTGGCGGCAGTGAAACTAACCTTGAATATATGAAAATACTTGCGTTATGTCCACAGCCTCCACAGCCGAAAGGGCGCAGAGCATTAAACGCTGAAATGAAAGCTCTTATTGAGAATATATGGTTTAATCCGCTGTTTGCCACAAACAGATGCAAGTATGCAAAGCTGTACAGGCTGTTTTGCAGTGAGGGACTTGAAAAGGGCTGGCAGGAAGAAGATTTGCCTTCTTACGATACGGTTGTAAGGTACGTAAGGGATGATTTGCGACCCACAACAGACAATGCCCGTATTCTTGCAAGCGACGGCTTGAGGGAGTTTAAGCGTGTAAGCATGGTAAAGGCAAGGCGTGATTTAACACATCTCAAGGTTATGGAGCTTGTTGTTGCCGATACACATACATTCGATTGTTTTGTTGAGGTGCAGAGCCAAAACG
>CABUWB010000139.1 GCA_902495025.1 uncultured Eubacteriales bacterium | reverse complement strand
TCAAGTATAACAGCAACGGCAATTTTAGGGTTATCGGCAGGGGCAAAGGCAACAAACCATGCGTGGTCATCACCGCCTGCATTTTCCGCCGTACCTGTTTTGCCAGCAACCTGTACTTTGCCCATAGGTACACCAAGTGCGCCTGTTGAGGTAGCCTCAAGTGCTGCGCCCGAAACAGTAAAATCACTTTCGGAAAGGGTGAAAGCGGCATCGGTTGCCGTACCGTTATTTACAACACCTTTCATAAGCTCGGTAATGGCGGCAGCCTCATCTGCCGACATAATCTCCGTCAGCTTTTCGGGTATGGTGTGGTTTTTGCGTGTACCCTTTGGCGACTGTGAATGGTCAACAATATAGGGCTTCATCATAATACCGCCGTTGGCAACGGCGCTTGTTATCATAGCCATGTGCAGCGGTGTAACAAGGGTTTTGCCCTGACCTATCGAGGTTTCAACAACAGCGGAGAGGTTGGAGTCAAGCGGCAGTGCAAAGGAGCTTTTTGAATACTCCAGCGGAAAATCAAGCGCTTGGTTAAACTTAAACTTGTAAGCCTCGGCGTTCAGCTTTTCGATGCCGAGCATTGTGCCTATGGTTGAAAAATAGGTGTTGCACGACTTGGCAAATGCTTTGCGCATATCCTCGCTGCCATGCGCACGTGTGTCAAAGCAGCGTATGCGTGTTGAGCTGTCAAAACGCTTTTCGCCCTCACAGACCATATCAAAATTAATGTAGTCGGGGTCCTCGCTAAGTGCGGCAGAGGCGGTAAGTATTTTAAATATTGAGCCGGGTGGATAAAGTCCCTGTGCTGCCCTGTTTAAAAGCGGCGAGTCGCTGTCGGGGCTGTTGAGTGTTTCCCAGTCCTCATTAAGCGTGTTAGCGTTGTAATTGGGATAGGTTACCATTGCAAGCACCTTGCCGCTTGACGGCTCCATTGCAACTATTGCACCCTTTGACGTACCCAGCTTGCCTGCCGCATAGCGCTGCAGGTTGGCATCTATTGTAAGCACAACGTCGTCGCCGCTTACCTCCGTACCTGCAAAGGCGTCCTTTATGCGCTGTATAAGCTCAGAGCTGACAGTTTCAAGCATAAAGTTATACTTTGCCTCAATACCTGTTTTGCCCTTTGAGGTGTAGCCTGTCAGGTTTGAAAATATGGTTGACTCGTTATAGTAGCGGTGATAAACACCGTCGTCCTCCTTGCGTGAGTAGGCAAGCACCTGCCCTGTTGAGTCAAGTATACTGCCCCTTTTGATATACTGTGAGGCTCTGTTAAGCCTTGGGTTATAGGAGTTTGTTATATACTCGCTGCTGTCTGCAAGCGACACCTTGCAGAGGTAGCCTATAAGCAGGGCAAAAAGTATGGAATATATCCAGAATATTTTTTTGATTGATTTTTTCATTTATGCCCGCCTCCTTCTTCTGCGCCTTGGCTGTGCTTCGCTTGGTGGCTGCGGTGTATATTCCTCGGGCGTTTTATCCTCTTTGTAGATATTGTTGCGCATATAAATCCACTGTATTATGGCGATAATTACAAAGCTGATTGCTATTGATGTACCGCCGTAGCTTACAAACGGCAGTGTAACGCCAGTAAGCGGCACAAGCTTAATGTCGCCGCCTATTATAAGGAAGGTCTGAAAAGTGAGCAGTGAGGTAAGTCCTGCACTTAGCAGCGTTAAGAAACGGCTGCGGCTGTAGAGTGAGGCACGCACACCCTCCAAAAATATCATTACAAACACAAGCACAACGCCTATGCCGAAAAGCACGCCAAATTCCTCACAGATTGCGGAGAAGATAAAATCACGCTCAACAACGGGAATGTAGGTGGCATAGCCTCTTGTAAAGCCGCTGCCCCATAAGCCGTAAGAGCCTATGGCAAAAAGCGACTGTGCAATCTGATAGCCGCCGTATTCTATATCAGACCATGGGTCAAGCCATGCGTTTACTCTCGTCTGTACGTGAGGGAAAATAAGGTAGCCGAGAAATGCCGCCGCTGCGCCTGCAATAAGTCCTATAACAAGTAAGAACGTGCTTGATGTTGCTATATAAAGCACCACAAGCAGCGTCATTGCAAATATAAGCGCAGAGCCTAAGTCCTTCTGACCCACAAGGCACAGTATAATGACGGCACTGACTGCCGCAGGTGCTATAAGCTCACGCAATTCGGGCTTTTGAGCAAGTGCTGAGGCGAGGAAGAACACAAACAGCAGCTTTACAACCTCTGACGGCTGAAAGGCAACAGGGCCTATTGAAATCCAGTTGGTTGAGCCATAAAGGCTTGTGCCGAATACCAGTGTAGATACAAGCATTATTATAGCCACTGCCGCATACAGCACCTTAAAGCTGTCAAGGCGTGGCAATGCGTTCAGTATCGGCGGCAGCACAAGCAGTGCCGCAAGTCCTAAAAGACACCATATAAACTGCTTTGAGGCAAGCTCGCTGTCAAGCCTTGTAAGCATTACAATACCTATGTCGGCAAGGAAAAGTATACCGTTATAAAGCACCGATGAGCTGTTTTTATAAATTTTGCCAAGCAGTATGCCCGAAAGCATAACATATAAAAGTGTGGCACAGCCAAAGAGCAGAGTTGCCGACGGAGTTTCCTTATCACTGCCGACAAGTATTATAAATGCCGATATGTGAAAAAGCACTATCATTACACGCTGTATGGTTACAAAAAACAGCTCGTTAAGCCCTGCGCCCTCTCTTGAAAGGTTTATGCAAAAGCCGCTTAGCAAAAATAATGACATATATATTATAAATAAGTATTTCGATAGCAGTATAAAAATTTCAAGCATAATATCACCTTTATTACATTACACCACGCCACGATAAAAATGACCGCCTGTTGAGTTGGGCAGCTCAATTTTTTCCGTACTGCCGTTAAGCAGGTTTTTGTGGTGTTTTATAAGCTGTGCGGTTTCATTTTTGGTTTCGGTGGTAAAAATAAGCCTTACCGCCTCGCATTTAAGCGGTGCAATATCCTCCCACTTATTGCCTAAATAAAGCGGTGCACTGTTAAAGATAAGCGCATTACAGCCCTCACACTGGGTTATTATGGGGAAAAGTGCGTTTTTCCTGTCCTTTAATACGCAGTCCGGGTGCTTTTCTTTTAGCTTACAAAATGGTGCGGCACTTTTTCTTGCCATATGCACGCCTACGGGACAATGCTGTGTTGTCATAAGCGGCAGTCTGCCGTAAACGGCAATTTCCGTTCCCTCTCCGCACAGCGGTTTAAGCTCCTTTAAATTAAGCTCGGGTGAAAGCGTTACCCTTTTATATTTTTCTCTTAAAAGTGAGAGTGATGCACTGTTAAAGGTATTAAGCGTAAAATCGGCAATAATATCCTTTTTGGTGGCGTAATCGGTTAAATTGCGGGCAAGATAGCCGTCAAGTGCGGTATTTTCCAGCGCCTTAATGCGCTCTGTTGTTATTTTATGCAGACCTTCACGCTCAATTACGGGCAGTGCAAAGTACAGCCTTGAACCCTTTGAATGAGCCTTGCTGATAAGCTCGTCAGCATTGGCAAAATTATCCGCATTAAGCTCACAGTAAATGTCTGTATTTCCACTGTCAAGTGCGGCTGAAAGCTGGTCTGACGTATACACCTGCACGCTAAGGTGTGTAATGTCAGCTTTTGGTGTGGAGCGAGAGATATAGCTCTGATGTGTTACATCTGCCCTTGTGTAATGCTCCATTATCGCCTTTTCAAGCTCCTCGCAGGCGGTGCGTTTAAGCTCCTTTATTGAGGAAAGCGGTACATAAAGCGGCTCACATTCGCCACTGTCAAACTCTAAAATAAATGGGGTGTTGCCTGTTTTGGCAAGCTGAGCGCATAAATCGGCATGGCTCATTGAGTTTTTAAGCGGCTGCTCGGGTATGGCACCGTTTACGGTTATACTTACGCCGTCGGTACTTGTCAGCCTTAGCTCAAGCGGTGCGCCGATATGTGCGGTGAGCTGTGCATTAACCCTGCTGCGCCTTGTATAGGCACTGCTGTCGTTTTTAAGGCTGTCAGCAAGGCGTTTGTCAAAGGATTTATAAACCCTGTCGCCTGCGTTTACCCTGCCGTTTATCTGTATTGTTACGCTCTCGCCTGCCTTTGCGGCACGAGAGATATTTGTGCCTGTATGCTCGCCCTTAGTCCATACCTCAATGCCGTCGCCGCAGCTTATATCCTCTGTCAGCTTAATTGTACAGCTTTTGCCTTTGACGGAGGTAATCTTTCCTATATAGATGCCTGTGCTTTTGGGTGAGCTTGAAAGCATATCCTTGCAGGAGTGTGAGTAGTAGCAGCCCTCGCCAAGCTCGCCGCCCCTGTTGAAAATCTGTGTAAGCTCTTTCATATCCTCTGGAGAAACCCTGCCGCCGCTGTCCCTGTATTTGCGGTACAGCTTTGTTACAAGCGACACGTACTCGGGTGATTTCATACGTCCCTCAATCTTCCACGAGGTAATATTGCTGTCAAGCAGCTCGCCTGTATGCCTTATCATACAAGTATCCTTTGGTGATAGCAGATAGCCTTTTGCATACTCCTTATTATTGCTTAAAAGGGTGTATTCCATACGACAGGTCTGTGCGCAGCTGCCTCTGTTGCCGCTTCTGCCGCCAAGCATACTGCTCATAAGGCAGCGGCCAGAGTAGGACACACACAGTGCGCCATGCACAAAGCATTCGGTTTCGGCACCAAGCTCTGCGGTTATATGTCTTATTTCATTAAGCGGCAGCTCCCTGCTTAAAACAACCCTTTCAAAGCCAAGCTCCTTTAGCGCTTTTGCCTGTGAGAGTGAATGTGCCGTAAGCTGTGTGCTTGCGTGTGCGGCTATATCGGGAAAGTTGTTTTTTACAAGCGAAAAAAAGCCCAAATCCTGTATTATAAAGGCGTCTGCGCCGTATGAATACATTTTTGAGGCAAAAGAGAGTACGTCGTTAAGTTCAATTTCCTTGTATAATGTGTTAAGTGTAATATGCACCTTAACCCCTCTTAAATGACACTGACGTATAATTTCCTTCAGCTCGTCATCAGAGGGGCTTTGTGCAAAGCGGCGTGCATTAAAGGCACGTCCGCCTATATATATTGCATCGCAGCCGCCGTTTACAGCGGCTATGACGCTTGCGGCAGAGCCTGCCGGGGATAAAATTTCACCGTTCATATAAATCACCTTATTTCAGGCTTTCAATAAAGCTTTTAATTTCGCCCTTTGCCTGGTTTAATTCTTGGAGAAGCTGTTCATTTTCAGTATAAAGGCGCTGATTTTCAGCTCTTACGGCGTTAAGTGCGTTTTGCAGGTCGGCTGCACTGCCCTGTGGTATGCTCTGGCTTAAGGCGGTGTATTCACCATTCAGCTTTTCAAGCCTTGCGGTAAGGTCGCTCTTGTCGCCCTCAAGGCTGTTAATGCGTGCGTTAAGCTCGTCAATTGTAGCACTAAGCTCGGTTTTTGTGCCGTCCCCACTCTTTTTAAGTGCGTTTATTTCACCTGTTGCCTCTTTCAGCTTGACTGCAAGCTCGTCCCTTTCCTTATTGACGGAGTTGAGCTTCTGGTTACGCTCGGCTGATTTTTTGTTAAGCTCGTTAAGAGCAGAGTTCTTTTCGGACAGCTTTACCGAAAGTGAGTTAAGCTCCTTGTTTTTGGCAGCAATTTTTTTGTTAAGCTCGCCAATTTCAATATCCTTATCGGAAACCTTTGTTGTAAAGGCGGTAAGGTCACTGTTTGCAACAGACAGCTTGCCCCTGAGCCTTGTAATTTCCTCATCACGCTCTGCGATAGCCTGTTTGAACTTTTCAAAC
>CABUWB010000138.1 GCA_902495025.1 uncultured Eubacteriales bacterium | reverse complement strand
GCGGCAACCTGCCGCCCGTCAACCATTGTGGTTTGTTCTACATTCGGGCGGATATGGAATCCGCCCCTACAAGTTAATTACAACGTTAATTGATTTTTTGGAAAAATTTAGCTTATATGCAGGATATTTAAACAAACCAACATCTAATTTGTATGCAATGCAACAATGCTATTATGGGTTGCGTAGGGGCTGGTCGTATTGCTTTGCAATACTGCTCGCCTATGCAACCTGAGGCGGATTCCATATCCGCCCTAATTTTAGCATATTATAATTACTAACGGGCGGCAGATTGCCGCCCCTACGATTGAAATGTTAAGGTATTATTACACCTATAAACTCTAATTTATCTTTTTGGTATAAGGTAAATGCTAAATAAAAACATTATTCTTCCTATACATAAGTGGCGACATACCCTTTGCCCTTTTAAAAACATCACCAAAATAATTACTGTCATTAAAGCCACAGCGTGTAGCGATTTCGGTAACGCTCATATTACTTTCAAGCAGCAGGTGTGAGGCATTTTTCAGCCTTATATTAACAAGGTATTCCTTAAAGCCAAAGCCTGTTGCCGTCTTGAACTTTTTTGAAAAATATGTCGGGCTCATATTGACGGTGGCAGCAACGCCTGCGAGAGTAAGCTCCCTGTTATAGTTTGCGCTTATATACCTTGCAGCCTCCTGCATAAGGCAGTCGGACGGGTCAAGCCCGGGTGCGGATATATCCATACGGAAGGATATACAGCGTATAAGGAAGATAATAATGGACTGCACATAGTTTTTGATATTAAGGCTGCTGTAACAGTCGGCGTTGGTATACTCCACATAAAGGCGCTCAAACATTTCGGTAATATGCGCAAGTCTGCTTTGCGGTACGCTTACAACAGGGTGCTTTGCAAAGGTATCCTCAAAGATGCTTTCGCCAAATTCGGTGGTGAGGTCGGCAAAGTATTCGCCCGAAAAGACCATATTATATCTCTCATGTGAGCTGCTGTTAAGGTAGGCTGTACGGTGCAGCACACCCTTTGGCAGTATCACAATATCTCCGCCCTTTATATTGTAAATGGAGTCCTCAACAAAAAATCTCCTTGTGCCGTTAAGCAGAAAATAAATCTCGTAATCCTTATGGTAATGTGAGCTGTCCATGGTGAAATATGGCTCACGTTTTATTTTTGATATTTTGAAATAAGCACTCATAATATTCCTCCAAGGGTATTTTAACATAAAAATAACAAAAAAACAGTAGTTATTGCCTAAAATAATAAAAAATTTCTTGTTATTATAGTTTTTTTACTGTACAATGTCAGTAAGGAGGGATTGCCATGTCGGCTAATATAAGCAGGGCGGAAAAAAATTCACAGCTTATTTTGTCTGGCTCACTTACACGTGCCATACTTGCGCTTGCTGTGCCAATTGTTGTAAACAATTTTATACAGACCATGTACAATCTTACCGATACCTACCTGCTCGGCAAGCTGGGTACTGATGAAATGGCGGCAATCTCACTTGTTTCACCCGTACAGAATATAGTTATAAATTTCGGGCAGGGTTTTACACTTGCAGGCTCAATACTTATATCACAGTACGTAGGTGCGGGTGATGAAAAAAACTCAAAGGAAATGGCTGACCAGCTTTTTACCGTATCAATGCTCTTTTCGGTGCTGTTTGCCATAATAGGTGTTATTGCAACGCCTTTTATTGTGGCATGGCTCGGTGCAAGCGGCAATGTGGAAAAATACGGCTGCACCTATTTGCAGATAGTGCTTATGGATTTGCCCTTTCTTTTTATGATTAACCTGTTTGCGGCGGTAAACCAGGCGCAGGGCGATACCATACGTCCCATGCGGCTTAATCTGCTTGGCGTAATATTAAACCTTATACTTGACCCGCTTTTTATACTGGTGTTTCACTGGGGTGTTGCGGGTGCGGCGTTTGCCACAATGCTTGCAAAGGGTCCCTGTGCGGTAATTGCACTGATTGACCTTATCAAAAAGGATAAGCCCGTTTATATACAGCTTAAACCAGCCAGACTGAAGCCTAAATTGGATAAAATAAAGCGCATAATCAGCATAGGTCTGCCTACGGCGCTTGGCGGCAGCACAATGCAGCTTGGCTTTCTGCTTATGACAAAAAACGTGCTTGCCTACGGTAATACCGCAATGGCGGCATACGGCATAGGCAACCGCATAAACGGCATTATCACCATGCCGTCAACGGCTTTTGGCTCGGCAACTGCCACCATAGTCGGGCAGAATATAGGCGCTTATCAGGCTGACAGGGCTGACGAGGCATACAGGCGTGCAAGGTTTATGATAGTTATATTCCTGTTTACAAGCGGTATGATACTTTCAAGAGGTGTTGTTTCAACTGCAATGGTAAGCATATTTTCCTCCGATAAGGAGGTTATACCAATGGCGGCGGATTTCCTGTCCATAATGGCGTTCTGCTGCTGGACAAACGGTATTTATGATACAACCAAGGGTTATTTTAACGGCAACGGAAAAACGGTTGTTACAATGCTCATAGATGCAACAAGGCTGTGGGTGTTCCGTTTTGCAACCCTGTTTATTTTTTCTTATTTCTTTAAAATGGAAGAAAGGAGTGTATGGTTTTCGGTAGTTGCAAGTAATGCACTTTCATCGTTTATACTTTGGGTGCTTTATAAATGCAGCCGCCGTAAGCGCTGCACCGTTTAAATATAAACAGCCTGCGCCTGCGGTGTGATTTATTTGCCCCGAGCGCCGTTTGTGCAAAGGCAGCTTTCTTCAAAACTAAGGCGGATGAAATACAATTGATAGCTTGTATTTTATCTGTCTTTTTTTTGATATTACAATTTATTTTGTGGACAAAATTATAAATTAGTGGTATCATTATAATAAGATAATCTGATGGGTTGAAGTGGAGGTTGTAATATGTCGTTAAATCTGACAGTTGATAAAAACGGCAGCGGTGATTTTACCGACATTGTATCGGCGCTTGACAGCGTTAATAACGGGGAAGCGGCGGTCATATATATAAAAAACGGAGTCTATGAGGAAAAGCTTATTATAGACAAGCCTGATATTACTCTTGTGGGGCAGGACAGGGTTAAAACTGTTATTACCTACAGTGACAGTGCCTTTATGGTTAATGAGGCAGGGGAGCAGATTGGCACCTTTGAAACTGCCACTGTGCATGTTTTGCCGTCGGCAGAGGGCTTTGAGGCATATAATCTGTCAATAATCAATGCTGCGGGTATAGGCAGCATTGTGGGACAGGCTACGGCACTTTACCTTGACTGCGATAAGGCTGTTGTTAAGGACTGCGTAATTAAGGCAAGGCAGGATACGCTGCTTACTGCGCCTATGTTTTTGGATATTGAAAGGGACCCTTCAATTTACAACAGGCAGATTTTTAAAAACTGCTATATTGAGGGCGATGTGGACTTTATATTTGGCGGTGCTGCGGCTGGTTTTGAGGATTGTGAAATTTTCTCGCTTGACAGAGCAAACGGCTATCACTGCTATGTAACGGCTGCTTGCACGTCGGACAAGCTGAAATACGGCTATGTGTTCCGCAACTGCCATATAGGCGGCAATGCGGCAAATAACTCTGCATATCTTGGCAGACCATGGAGAGAGCACGCAAATGTTGTTTTTCTTGATTGTAATATAGGTAAGTGCATAAGCCGTCAGGGTTTTGTTAAATGGAATGATACCAACAGGCACGAAACTGCCTTTTATGCCTTCCACAATTGCAGTGGTGAGGGCTATGATGAGGACGGTCTTGTAGAGTGGTGCAGGGTGCTGACTGATGATGAGGCGGCACAGTATACCGATGACAATATTTTCTCGGGCTGGAAATATGAATATATGGATTATGAGGACTTAATCTGATGTATAATATGGAAGATATTAACGGCGAGAGCTTTTTGCTGGAGCTTTGCAGACAGGCGGAAAAAAGCTGCGCCTTTAATGCTGACAATATGGACGGACTTGTTAAATGGAGGGAAGATGCACGTAAAAGGGTGCTTTCCGCTTTGGGTATGGACGCCCTTGTAAGGGACGGAGGCAGTGCACAGCTTGTGGAAAGCATTAGCTTTGACGGCTACAGGCGTGATAAATATATTCTGCCTACCGCAGTTAAGCTGAAAATGCCGCTTTATGTGCTTATACCCGATAATTGCAATGGCAAAACCGTAATTGCGCTGCACTGTCATGGCAGCTACGGCAAGGAGGGCGCTGTGGGCAATCCGCCCGAGGGTGCAAGGGATAATACAAAGGCTGCCTACGGTCTGGAGCTTGTACAAAGGGGTTATATTGCCGTATGTCCCGATATTTTGGGCAGCGGTGAGCGTATGGCGCTCTTATGCAAAAATCCTTTGCAGTCGGCGTGTGATATATTAAATGATACACTGTCGGCACTGGGTCTTAGCCTGCAGGGTGCGGCGCTTTTTGAGCTTATGGTGCTTACAGACTTTGCCCTCGGTTTAAAGGAAAATAAGTTTGATAAGGCAGCAAGCCTTGGTTTTTCGGGCGGCGGACTTTTCAGCCTGCTTATGGCTGGGCTTTGCGATAATATTGATGTGTCTGTTGTAAGCGGATATTTTCATACGCAAAAGGATACGTGCCTGCAAAGCAATAAATGCGGCTGCAACTTTGTATACAATATGTGGAATACGGCTGACTGCGGCGAGCTTGCGGCAATGGCCGCACCAAAGCCGCTTTACATAGAGTGCGGCAGTGAGGACAAGCTGCATGGCAGAAGCGGTCTTGACAGCGTATATGCAGAGCTTGAAACCGCTAAAAAGGCATATTCAATATATGATAAGGAAGAAAATTTACAGCTTGCCGTATGTGAGGGCGCTCACAGGTGGTATGGCAGCTGCTATGACTTTTTACATAAAGCCTGCGGGCTTTAATAATAATATAAAATTAATCGGAGGAAACTAAAATGGCAATTATAAATATCTGCGATTTCGGTGCTGTAGGCGACGGTAAAACCTCGTGTACTGCGGCAATAAAAAAGGCTGTTGAGGCTTGTGCCGCTAACGGCGGCGGTACTGTATTTGTACCTGCAGGTACATATCTTACAGGTGCAATTTTTCTTAAAAGCAATATCAATCTCAATGTTGAGGCAGGCGCAACTCTGCTTTTCTCAAACGATATAAGCGAGTATCCCGTTGTTACCTCACGTTGGGAGGGTGTAAAGAGGGATTGCTACGCATCATGTATCAATGCCGATAATGAGGAAAATGTTTCCATTACAGGTAAGGGTACGCTTGACGGTCAGGGTGCTTTCTGGTGGAAGATTTTCAGAGCTAAGGAAAATGAGTATCCACGCCCTAAAATGATTGCTCCTTACGAGTGTAAAAACGTGCTTATACAGGGTGTTACGCTTAAAAATTCACCAAGCTGGACAATTAACACCATACTTTGCGACAATGTAACTGTTGACAACGTTACTATCAATAACCCAAGCGACTCACCTAATACCGACGGTATCGACCCTGAGTCATGTACAAACGTACATATCAGCAATTGTCATATTGACGTAGGTGATGACTGTATCGCAGTTAAGGCAGGTACAGAGGATACAGAGGTAAGAGTACCTTGTAAGAATATCACAATTACAAACTGTACAATGGTGCATGGCCATGGCGGTGTTGTGCTCGGTTCTGAAATGAGCGGCGGCATTGTAAATGTTACCATTTCAAACTGTGTGTTTGAGGGTACTGACAGAGGTATCCGCCTTAAATCAAGACGAGGCAGGGGCGGCGTTGTTGAGGATATAAGGGTAGACAATATCGTTATGGAAAACGTGCTTTGTCCGTTTAT
>CABUWB010000137.1 GCA_902495025.1 uncultured Eubacteriales bacterium | reverse complement strand
TATTTAAATGTTTTAGAATTTGCAGAGAATGGGTTGTAAATAATACTTGCAGCTGTAAATCTTTAGATTGCTCATATAGAAAATCGATTAAGCGGATTTGGGCGGCTGGATGCATAGTTGCATCTATTTCATCAATTATCATAAGACCTCCATTCCATTTTTTTGAATTAGAGGAAAATTTATCCTTTAGTTTTTTAAAAGATAATACTGCATACATAATTTGCATTAAATTGTCTTGTCCTGCAGAATTAGTTATATAATCGTAAGTTTCAGTATTCACGCCGCCAGAAAATTTTACATCAGTTTTATAGCTTGAAATATCTTTAATTGTTACTGTATCTAATGATAAAATTTTTTTGTAATTATTTACCAACCAAGATTTATCGTCTTCGTTGATATTCTTGTTAACATTGGTTAACTGAATTTTTTCATCTGCTACTTCTCCTAAAGGATACAATCGGCTTAGACCTAAATAAAAAACAGGTATAGGTAATTTAGATTCAGTTGTTTTTTCGTTGTCTTGTCTTTTAGGTATAATTCTGAATCGAGTTTGGTCAGTTGAATTTTTATCTTTTTTTTGCCAAGTTGTTCTTAATAAAATTTTTTGCTCATCCTCATCGCTATCGAGATAGATTAAGTATCCAATTACTCCTGATTTATCGTACTCTTTTGAACCTTTAACAATTTCTGAAAATTCTGTGCGGAATTTTTCATCGGTTATGGTTTTTCCGTCTTTTGACTTTAATTCAGCGCTATTCCCGATTATACTTAGTATAGTTGATTTACCCGTAGCGTTTTGACCTGCAATGGCTGTAATTGTTTTTGCAATAGGGATTGTTTTATTTTTAAATATTCTAAATTCGTTTAAATATAATTCTTTAAACATAATTTTCCTCCTCATTCAATTTTGTCGAAAATAAAAATAGGCATTATTTTGACAAAACTGTATAATATTGATATAATACTTATAGGAGTTACAAAATCTATCAGGTTTTTAATTCCACCGCCTATTGGTGTTGCGACCACCAATAGGCTTTTTATTTACAACTGCTCTCTGATTTGAGCGGTGTTACATTTGAAGTAAGTATGTCGGGCATATTATCATTTTTAGTTATGGTAAATTTTAAAGGCTTTGATTTTATTTGATTATACTTTGAAAAGCAATAGCTTTACCAAGTATGCGAACTTGCTCCAATACATTACCCTCGTATACAAAAGGTTTAATTGAGGGATTTTCAGAAACAAGCTTCAAAAGGTTTTCATCAGGATAATAGTAAACTCTTTTAAGTGTAGCCTCGTCATCAATAATTACGGCAGCAATTTCTCCATTTTCTACATTTGATTGTTGTTTTATAAAAACAATATCTCCGTCCAATATGCGGGCGCCTATCATACTATCCCCTTTTGCTTTAAGGCAAAAATCAGCTTTAATATCAGTACCAACCTCAATATAGGTCTCTTTATCCTCTGCTGCAAATATTGGCTCTCCGCAGGCTATTTCACCAAGCAAAGGAAGTTTTTGTGTGGTTATTGGTATAATGTTGTCGTATTGAAAAGGGTCAACATTATTAATTGAAATTTCCTGACTATTATCTAACATTTTTAATAAATCGTTAATTTCAATCCCTATTGCATTTGCAACGGTTCTTATTGTTTCTAACGATGGTGTAATAGCTTTACCGTTCTTGGGGTTTTTGTTCTTTTCGAGCATTGAAATATAGCCTTTGCTTAATCCTGTCCTTTGAGAAAAGACATCCATAGATAAATTATTTTTATCTCTATATGCTTTAACAATTTCACCTAATGACATATTTTCACCTCCGATTTATGTCTTTGTATTCTATATTATACATTTAAAATTAAAAATACGCAATAAAAATGTTTAACAAACTATACAAGGTTTAATCGACTAAAAATTGTGCAATATTTTTGTTTAATTGACTTGACAATATTTGTTTAGTCTGTTAAACTTGATTTAGACTAAGGAGGTGAGGTCAATTGGTTACACGAATTAAAGAAATAAGAGATAAGAAAAAAATAACACAGGAAGAACTGTCTGTAAAGTCAGGTATATCAAGAGCTATTATTTCAGCTTTAGAAACCGGCAAGGCAACAGTTACAACAAATATTACTATGCAAAAAATAGCAGAAGCGTTGGACGAGGATGTAGCTGTTGTTTTTTTTGGAGCATGAGTTTAATAGGTTAAACTCAAAATGACGCATGTAAAGATACACAGAAACAGCGTAGGAGGTGAGAATACTCAAGAAAGCAAATTCAGTTTTTTGGTAATAGGACAAAATCCTACATAAATACATTATAAGGAGGTGAGAATATGGCAAGAAAAGGTAGTAATTTAAAAATTGAAAGGCATTATGTAAACCTTGAGGCTTTAAAGCGTGGTGAACGCATTGAAAAGCGTGAAGATGAATTTACAGAGGAAGAGCTTGAGGAGATACGCCGCAAGCAGACCGAAAGGCTTATGAACAGCTTAGGTTATGTAAGGGCAGATGCAGGTTGAGGTATGAACATGACAAATGAAAATGAAAAAGCCCCCTGCCAAGGCAGGAGGCAATGGGGAGACGTGCTCACCAAATAATATGCACTTATAGTGTAGCACGTTTCTCCTTGAAAGTAAAGGAGGAAATTGAAAAATGGAGCTTAAAAGAAATTTTGTGGTCAGGCTTAATAAACTGATTGTGGAAAATGATGTAACTGCCGAGGAATTGTCGGCGGAAATTGATATAGGCTTGCCCGTATGTATACAGATGATGAGAGGTGTTACTATGCCAAAGGCAATTACCCTTTGCCGTATTGCCGATTATTTTGGCTGCAGTATTGACTATCTGCTTGGTAGGAGCGAGGTGTACAGTGTTGTATGAGTACATTAAACATTGATTGCTCATATTTTAGGCTTTTTAAAGGAGGGACAAGTCAATGAATATTAAATGCTATATCTTATCAATAATATCTGGTACATTTTTACTTGCAACACCCGGTAATATAGCAAGCGATACGGTTTTACAGGGATGTGCAAGTGCAGCCTCAACAACCATATTTTGTATCGGTTTGCTGGCGTTATTTGGGTTAGGCTACTGCGTAGGTATTGACACAGGAATAGAACGCACCAAGATGATGACGGATAAAAAGACAAGGAGGGCATTACGTGAAAATTAAGGCTGAACTTGAGTTTATTAAGGAAACCAAGAATACATTTCGATACAGAGAAATTTCGGAAGAACCTCAAATCGGAGACCTGTATCTGAAAAAGCAGTGTATGAATTATAATCCGCTGAAAAAGCTGATTATTGAAATAAGTGAAGGAGGAAATGAATAATGGACATTAATGTAAAGGTAACGGTTGACAATGCGGTATTATGCAGATTGGACAAGCTTATTGAGGTTTTGGGTAACTGTATTACCCAGTTTGTTGGCAGCACTCCAAAAGCAGCAAATGCTGCTAAGCCGGAAAAGAGTGTTGAAAAGGCAGAAACGGCAAACTCACCGGGAGAGGAAACAGCAGAAAAGGCTGAAGCTTCAGCTACAGATGAAAGCGTTACATATTCAAAAGATGATGTTGTTATGATTCTGCAGAGCCTTGCAAAAAAGAAGGGTGATAAGTCAGTTTCCAAAACATTATTGGAGCAGTTTGGTGCAACCAAGGTCAGCGACCTCAAGACAGAGGACTACGGTGCTATTATTATTGCTGCGGAGGAGATGATGTAAATGCCTGATGTACACGCAAAATTATCTGCAAGCGGCTCTGCAAAATGGCTTAACTGCCCCGGCTCGATAGCTTTAGAGGGTCAGTTTGCTGACAGCTCAAGCAGTTACGCCGAGGAGGGAACAACGGCACATGCTCTCGGTGAATTAAAAATCAATCTTGCTTTAGGTAACATCACCAGAAACAAGTACACAAGAGAGGTTAAAAAGCTGGGTGATATTCCTGCGGACATGGAGGAATATATCGAGGGTTACAAGGACTTTGTTATTGAGTGTTATAATACAACCTTGTCAGAGAACCCTACTGCAACAATAGCCGTAGAACTCAGACTTGATTTTTCTGACTACGTTCCCGACGGCTTTGGCACAGGTGATGTTGTTATAGTAAGCAACAGCGTTATAGAAATTATCGACCTGAAATACGGCAAAGGTGTTAAGGTGAGTGCCGAGAACAATCCTCAGCTCAGATTATACGGATTAGGAGCTTATGCGGAATATGATTATCTTTATGATATGGACAATGTCAAATACACCATTTATCAGCCAAGACTTGACAGTGTAAGTACATACTCCGAGCCTGTTGACGATTTGCTTAAATGGGGAAGGGATATAGTAAGACCGGGTGCGGTTAAAGCTCTTTCGGAGCATGCTGAGTGTATTGCCGGTGAATATTGCGACAGCCATTTTTGCAAAGCAAGAGCTGTTTGCAGAGCCTACAATGACAAAAGGCTTGAGCTTGCAAGGTATGATTTTATAAAGCCTAATAGGCTGAGTAATGAGGAAATATCCGACATACTTGAGCTTGCTCCTAAAATACCCAAATGGTGTGAAATTGTACAAGCCTATGCTATGGACAGAGCTTTGGCAGGGGAAAAGTTTCCGGGATATAAGCTCGTTGAGGGCAGAAGCAACAGAAAATACGCCGATGAAAAACAGGTTATGGATGCCCTGCTGCAAAACGGTTATGAGCTTGATGATATTACAGTGAGAAAACTGTACGGTATAACCGAAATGCAGAAGCTGTTGGGAGGCGATGAGTTTGATGAGCTGATTGGCCAGTTTATCATTAAGCCGCAGGGTAAGCCAACACTTGTACCTGAAACGGACAAACGCCCGGAGCTTGGTTCGACAGAATCAGCTATTAAAGATTTTGGCACAGATGATAACGAGCCTGTGTCCTGTTGAAGGCGGTGTTATGTAAATGTTTGAAGAACTTAAAGAGCGCCTTAAAAGTAGAGGTACGCAGTGGGTTGAGCTGTGTGTAACAAAGCCCGACGGCTGCAAGTTTCATTTAATAATGGAAAAAGGAGCGTATGAAAAACTCCCTAAATCCAAATTGCAAAAAATTAAAAATATTATCAATTAAAGGAGAACAAAATCATGAGCAATGTAAAACTTAATGACACAAAGGTAGTAACAGGTAAGGTAAGATTCAGCTATTTACACGTATTTGAGCCACAGAGTATTAATGGCAGCGAGCCAAAGTATTCCGTAAGCCTTATTATTTCAAAGGATGATAAGGAAACAATAGCCGCTATTGAAAAGGCTATTGATAATGCAAAGACAGCAGGAATTAGCAAGTTCGGCGGAAAAATCCCTGCAAATTTAAAAACACCTCTGCGTGACGGCGATGAGGACAGACCAGATGATGATAACTATGCAAACTGCTATTTTGTAAATGCAAACTGCAAAACAAAGCCAGGACTAGTTTATAAGGACGGCAGAACTCCAATTGAGGACGAGCTTGATTTATATAGTGGCTGCTATGGCAGGGCAAGTATTACCTTCTATGCTTTCAACACAAACGGCAATAAGGGTATTGCGTGTGGACTTAACAACCTTATGAAATTGGAAGATGGAGAATCACTGGGCGGCAGAGTAAGCGCCGAGAGAGATTTTGAGGAATATGCCGAGGACGAGGACGATATGTTCAGCTGATAAAGGAGCGGTGCTGTGTGAGATTGTCAATAGACATTGAAACATATAGCAGTAATGACCTTGTAAAGTCGGGGGTGTTTAGTTATGTAGATGCCCCCGATTTTGAGATATTACTATTTGCTTATGCTTTCGATGATGAGGATGTAAAAGTAATTGACTTGAAAAACGGTGAGGAGCTTCCGTAC
>CABUWB010000136.1 GCA_902495025.1 uncultured Eubacteriales bacterium | reverse complement strand
TTCCAAAACAGCTCTCTGTTACCTCTATGCGGAATGATGTGGTCAACAACCGTTGCCTTGGTGTATCTTCCCTTAGCTTTGCATTTCTCGCACAAAGGGTGTGCATTTAGAAAAGCCTTGCTTGCTTTTTGCCATTGTCTGTTGTAGCCTCTTGTATACGCACTCCTTACTTCCTCATTATGCAGAGCCTTATGCTCATCACAATACTTCGTGCCATAAGGCACAAGCCTTGGACAACTTGGGTGCTTGCAAGGTGTATTTGGTCTTTTAGGCATTACTTTCACCTCAAATTAATCTGCTAAATTTATTATTTTCAATTCTTTCTGCCTTGCATATCTCACTGTGTATGCAGTTCCACCTGTGTTCCTATCAAGATAACAAATACAAAGGCTGCTGTTATCAACAAGGTGTCTGTTCCTTTTTTGCATACAGCCCTCTGTATACTCCTGCGAGGTGTAAACACACTTGTCGCATTTGGATTTTATGTAGTCATAAACCTCAACATCTTTTTTATTCCACCCTCTGGTCTGATTTACACAGGGAAGAACAAGTATCAGCTTTATTCTTGGATACTCCTTTTTAAGCTCAAGTACAGTTAATGCTGCTAATGTATCAAATCCTAAAGCTCCTCCTGCACCGAAGTACTGGTATCCTGCCTTAATCATCTCGGTAAGCGTGTATTTTAACTTAACCTTTACAACCTCAGCTTGCTCAGCTGAAATCCGTCTATGCCCAGTAAAACAGCAAGTTCTATTCTTCATATCAAAACACCCCATCTATTTAAAATCTATATTCAAGTATAGTTTATCTAGTTTGTTTAGATATGTCAATGTTAATTGATAATTCATTTAGTAAGTTTAAACCTTTGTGTATAGTACAATCATACACATAGGGAGGTGCTTTATTTATGACTAAAGAACAATTTGCAGAACGCTTGGCAAAGCTTAGAATCAATAAGGGTGTATCAGCAAGAGATATGAGCCTTTCAATCGGACAGAGTGCCGGATACATCAACAACATTGAAAATGGTGTCAATCTGCCATCAATGACTGTTTTCTTTTATATCTGTGAATACCTCGATATATCACCTATGGATTTCTTTGATACGGACTCTACAAACCCTACCAAATCATCAGAGCTTTTAAAGGCTTCTAAAGGTCTTGATAACGCACAAATAGATATGCTTATTAACCTTGCTAAAGGTCTTAAAAAATAAAACCGACACAGTGTGCAGGCATCAAAAAAGGAGGGAAGTCATTGACCTCTCTCCTATTCTCCGTAGTATAACTATATCACACTTTCTATTGGACATCAAGTGACATTAGGTGACAACATCAAGAAATTTTAGAAGGTACCTTGATTTTTTGGAGTGCCTCATCTCTCATACGATACAAGTGCCTTCTTGTATATCCCATCTTAACCGAGATTTCCTCCCAGCTTTTGAAACAAAGATACCTCAACTCTAAAAGTGTGTGATACTCTGGATTTTCAACAGCATTGATTGTTCTCATTATCTCTTGCTTTAAATCTACAAGCTTATCAATGTCTGCGTTTACTTCATTTTCCATATCTACAATCTTAACTATCACATCTTCCATATGATGAACATTGCGTGTTCCGCTTGGTGGTGCATCAGATAATGTTGATGTTGCTTTAGTTGCAAGGTTTCTAAGTGATGCTACCTGTTCAAGCTTACTGTTTATCCTTTGGTCTATCCTATATGCCTGTCCTAAGTATTCCTTTGCTGTCATTTTTTCAACCTCCATTTCACAGCCTCAATCAAAGAATTCTGACTTAAATCCTTTTTCTCAAGAGCCTTTATAACATTTTCATCAATGGTATCCTTAGTGATTATGTGATGAATAACAACAGTTTCCTTTTGACCCTGACGATATAGTCTTGCATTAAGCTGCTGATATAACTCTAAGCTCCAAGTAAGTCCAAACCATACAATGGTACTTCCGCCTTGCTGTAAATTAAGTCCGTGACCTGCTGATGCAGGGTGGATTAAAGCAACAGGCATTTCACCCTTGTTCCACTTGTCAATATCAGCAGATGTGTTTATCTCCTCTGCCTGAAAGCGTTGCATTATCCTGTCCTTATCGTGCTTATACCAATAGGCTACAAGTACAGGCTTTCCATTTGCCGCCTCGATTAAGTCCTCTAAGGCATCAAGCTTTTGTGAGTGTATCTCAACAACAGACTTTTCATCATCATAAACGGCACCGTTTGCCATTTGCAGCAGTTTGTTTGAGAGAGCAGCGGCATTTGGTACATCAAGCTCCTTACCGTCAATATCTATAATCATATCAGACTTTAGCTTGTTATATAGCTTTAGCTCCTTGCAGCTCATTTCAACCTCAACATTGTTTGTAATAAGCTCCGGCATTTTCAAGTAGTCCTTTGCCTTCATAGAAATAGTTATGTCTGAAATCTTATTATAAATTTCTTTCTCGGCAAAGGGTAAAGGCTTATAGCTATAAATGACCTGACCATTTCTTTTATCCGGTGAAAAGTATGTGTTACGATATTGACCTATAAATCGTCCAAGTCTTTCACCCATATCAAGTATTTTAAACTCGGCAAATAAATCCATTAAACCATTACTGCTCGGTGTACCTGTTAAGCCAACAATTCTTTTAACCCTTGGTCTGACTTTCATAAAAGCCTTAAATCTTTTTGATTGCCAGCTCTTAAATGATGAAAGCTCATCAATGACTACCATATCAAAATCAAACTCAACGCCGCTCTTTTCAATAAGCCACTGTATGTTTTCACGATTAATGATGTAAATATCAGCTTTTTTATTAAGTGCTGACAGCCTTTCAGCCTCTGTGCCTGTTATGATAGAATATTCCAAAATATTAAGATGCTCCCACTTCTGTATTTCGTCTTTCCAAGTAGTTTTAGCAACTCTAAGCGGTGCAATAACCAAAACCTTGCTAACCTCAAAGCTGTCAAACAATAAGTCTGCAACAGCAGAAAGTGTTATGCTTGTTTTGCCTAAGCCCATATCAAGCAGAATAGCTGAAATAGGGTGCTCCTTTATGTATTCAATGGCATATCTCTGATAGTCATGTGGCTCGTATTTCATCAAGCACACCTCCAATCTGGTTTACATCATCAATCACATATACCTTAAAGCCTAGACTTTTAAGTAGTCTATGTCTTGCTAGTTGAATAGGTCTTGGCTTTTTCCCCGGTGCTTTGATTTCTGCAAAAGCAATCTTACCATTTGGCAGAAGTATAAGTCTGTCAGGCATACCATCGTAACCGGGTGACACAAACTTTGGACAGATACCTCCCATTGTTTTTACTGACTGCCTTAATTTTTGTTCAATTTCTTTTTCTAGTAAAGAGCTCATCTGCCGCCTCCCTCGCCATTTCAATTATTTCCCTATCAACATCATTTCTCGGCTCATAATCTGTAGCACCGTAAAACACATCAATATACTCGCCTGTAAGCTGTGGATAATCACGGAACATATTGTCTTCTGCCTTAGAACATATCTCATCAACCTTATCCATAGCACACATCAGTTTGTATCGGTCTGCTGCAGACAGCACCGAACTGATTTCAGTAATCATTTTTACTCCCAGTGTCTTAAAAAGGCGCATCTTCGCACCTGCCTTCTTGTATCTTTCCATTGTTCTGTATTTTTTGCTTAACATAATCGCTGCCTCCGTTTTATTGTGACAAAATGACTGACAAGTGCCAAAAAATCCTTTACGCGCGAAAATACGTGTTACAGGTGTTACTATACCTAAATAATAATGATTTGATTTAATATATATTTCTTGTCTTGTCAGTCACATCTCATAAAAATATACTTTTTTTCTAGGTGACAACCGGATGATGGTGTGACAACCGATATTGACCTGTCACGGAATTTCATCCTGTCACACTGTTTTTCTGGTATAAACTCGCTGCAGTCCATAGATTGGAATGCGTCTGCGGCTCTCGGATTTCTCCCAGTTTTTTAAGCGTTTCATAATGGCGGCAATGGCATAGCTGTCGGATGGTCTTATATCCTCTTTTGCCTTACCGAAACATTCGCACCAAATCTCAAGGTTAGACACCTCGTTACGCTTTTTCACTCCCTCTGGACGAGTTGGGTCACTCACCTCTCGAAAATAGTTCCTGCGTTTATAGATGTCCATATCATCCCAAGTATCAGGAAGAAGCATATCAAGGTACTCACGCACAATGCCTTCACGGTCATCCTGTTCCATTGCCTCACGCTGTTCTTCCTGTGCAAAGGACTCCAAGTCAGGAGGCAGATACAACTTTTCTCCCGCTTTCGCAAGAAAAATGGTCTCCGCCCATATCTGGTCAACTACCTCCTTAGTCATTTCCCACGGCTTATATTTGCTCTTTCCTGACACCTTCACATTCCAAAATCTGCGGTTTCCCGTAATATCCCTAAGATACCCGTTTTCGCTGTTGGTTGTGCCAAAGAATACACACTGTCTCGGATGAGGAGTTACACGCTTTCCGAAAGAGGCACGGTACTTATCATCACAACGCGATACAAAAGCCTTTACCTTATCAAGGTCAGCCTTCTTCATTCCCGCAAGTTCACCAATCTCATGAATCCAGTAACCCTGAAGTTTTTCTGCGGCTGTTTTGTCATTCATATCCGAAAGCGTTAAACTGTCAGAGAACCACTCCATACCGAGTTTGGCAATGAGTGTAGATTTGCCTATACCCTGTGCTCCGTTGAATACTGGAAGAAAGTCAAACTTGATACCCGGTTGATAGACTCGCATATAGGCGGCACACAGGGTCTTACGGCTCACAGCACGAATATATTCGTTGTCTAATGCTCCTAAGTAGTCAATGAACAGAGTATCAACCCTTTTCACACCATCCCAAGACGGCAGTCCCTCCAAATACTGTCTAATAGGATGATAGCTTCTGTCATCTGCAACCTTGGTCACTGCAATGTCATAATTTCTCTGTGAAAATGAACCGTAATGGTCATCTACATAACAGATTAGCTGTGCATCATCCGCATCTCGCCAGAACTTTGACGGGTGCTGCCACGGCACATCACCTTTTATCTCCAAGCCGTCTGCAAGTTGATTGAAGACAATGTTCTTAAGCTGTGGGTCATTTTGCATAATTAGTTTTACATTATACAGAGAGTTTTCGAGAACAGCTCCTTTTGATGTGTAGTGCAGTTTTTTCTGCCAGTCAGCATCCTCTGCAAAATCCTCACTTGCTCTAACTCTTTTTTCCTCAAGGTCTGTCATTTTCACCTTATCCTGTGCCATAGCAAACTCACACATTTGCTTAAAGGAATTATCCTCATCACCAAACTTATGGATACGAACTATATCAAAGGCATTACACAGTTTTAAATACGCTGGGTCTTTGGCATGGTGACTGTATACAAACTTATCTTCCTTTATTTCTACACCTGCCATACTACTGGACTCAATAAGATGAAAACGGCTGTTATTGTCAGTAGGCTCATATATATCAGAGAGAAATTCATCAATTACTGTCTGTATAGGATAATAGGTACGGTTAAATAATCCCACCACACCGTCCTTAGTTAGAGGGTCCTGCACTTTCTTTACCGATGTATCATTAGCCTTGCTTTCTCTCGATGAGGTAGGAAGTCTTGTAGGGTCTTTCCACTCAGGATGTGCATTTAAAATATCATCTGGATTAAGCCACTCCTTATCCACTTCCATATACAAAAACTCACCATTTGAGGGCGTACTAGGCCAGTACATAAGCTGATTAGGCTGATATGAACACTCATCAAAAAAGTCTATACCCAGCATCTGTGCCAAATACCTTGCTGCCGCTGCATACTCCTCTGATGTTACATCCCTTGTAAGAGGGA
>CABUWB010000135.1 GCA_902495025.1 uncultured Eubacteriales bacterium | reverse complement strand
TACTTGTAAGCAGAAATGCCATAGCTCACTATTAATCGCAAACATAAAGGCGTTTCAGGTAACTTCAGGCGTCGCAGACTTAATTCCGCAGGGTGGGCTTTGCCCGCCCGAGGGATAACAAGAGTGTCGAGCGTAGCGAGGCACGGGTTGTTACTTCCTTGGTGGGTACGCTAGTACCCCAGCAAGATGAAATGCACGCAGTGTATTTCATCTTATAGGTGTGTTGCGCCAGCGACACCTATAAACTCTAATTTATATTAAGTAAAAAAATAGCTGCCGCAAAATTAATGCGACAGCCATCTCTATCCTATTCAGTTATTTCAGCAGCAGTTTTGCAAGGCTTATACTATCCATCAAATTTATTTCACCGTCATTATTTGTATCCTTGGTGACGGTACACAGACCGCAGGCATTTTTCAAAAGTGCGGCTATATCAGCCCTTGAAATGGTATAGTCGTTATTGGCATCTGCCAGATAATAGCTTACCATACCTAAGTTCTCCAGCAGGGTGGCTGTTGTTGGTTCAAGGGAATTAAAATCCTTCTGTACGCTTATAACGTGGGATGAATTCTGGTCAATGGCAGTAACCCTGTCAGAACCTATTGCAAGCCAATCGTAGCAGGCAAGGTTTGTATCTGTATATCCTGCATTAGCATAAGCGTCCTTATAATTGTCATTCCATGTTGTATCAACCGTATACCATTTGCCCTCCAGCTTAATTAAATTCCACATGTGGGTTGATGATGCAGTAACGGTGCAGGGTATGCCGACCTCATCACAAAGATATTTCATTGCAAAGGCATAGCCCTGGCATACGGGGTTTTTCTCCGTATCCTCGCCCTCTGGACCGTATATCATAGCACTTGGTATTATATAGCGTATTCTTGTAACCTCATCGGTTTTGTTATATGTATTATTGTCGCAAAGCCAGTCGTTAAAATATTTTATTTTTTCAAAGTCGCTGCCCGTATTATCCATGCCCGAAATTATACTGTCCTTGCAGCTTACCAGTTTTTCGCAGTCTGCCTCAACCTCCGCCTGTGTGCTGTAGCCGCCTGGATAATAATTTTCATAGCCTGCCGAGGTGTTTGGCGAAATTACAGGCTTTATAAGGAAGGTGCCTGTCTGCGAATCGTAGGAGCTTGACGGATAATAGTAGAAGTTGATATACATTTTGTTTATATCATACCAGAAATACTGTGGCTTGTCATACCACAGGGCGAAAAGCGCCCTGCCTGTATTGGTACCTGCAATGCTTATGGCATTTTGCAGTGCCGTATTTGAGTCAAGCCCTGTGTCAACACTTACGCTTATAAAATTACCAACCTGCTCGGTGCCGTTTTTCATCTTTTCAATATTTGACAAATAGGTGTTGTAGAGCAGCTTTTCATTGCTGTCAAGCTGGCTGTAAAACTCATACTCTGCATCAAGCCCGTCATTTACGTTCTGTACGCTAAGCGGATAGCCTTCAGCGGGATTAAGTTCAATGGGCTTGGCTGCGGCGGGAATATCGCTTATTATTTCTATTCCGCCAATCTTTACTATATCCTCGGATATTTCATCATCTGCAAAAACGGGTGATGTAAAAAACAATGCCGATATTAAAATACAAATAAATCTTTTCATAAAATACCTCCTTATAAGTCGGCTTTTATTTATTTTATCACATAATTTGCGCAGATAAAAGATTTTTAAGCAATTTTATCTAGGTAAATTAAAGGGGATTGTCAATTTGATAAAATTAAGGTATAATTAACACATACGTGTTCAGGAGTCTCAGCCTGTCGGCTGATTCTCCGCAAAAGCGGAGCTTTTGCATTATACTACTCATAGGCGGCTAAAGCCTGCCTATTTCGTACCATATTCGGCAAAAACAAAGATTTCAGACTTGTTTTCTTTGCGAATATGGTATAATGAACACATACGTGTTCAGGAGCCTCAGCCTGTCGGCTGATTCTCCGCAAAAGCGGAGCTTTTGCATTATATTACTCACAGGTCGCTAAAGCCGACCTGTTTCGTACCATAATCTGCAAAAACAAAGCCTAACAGCCTTGTTTTTGTTGCGATTATGGTATGCTATATAATATAACAACCGACACCGTCTGCGGTAAAGGGCGGTGCTTCGGCAAAACGGAGGTATTTACCAATGGAAAAGAACAAACGTAATTCATTTACGGGCTCTATCGGCTTTGTACTTGCGGCGGCAGGCAGTGCGGTGGGTCTTGGCAATATATGGAGGTTTCCATATCTTGCGGCGAGGGACGGCGGCGGTCTGTTCCTTGTTATGTACCTTGTGCTTGCACTCACATTCGGCTTTACACTGCTCACAACAGAGATTGCCATAGGCAGAAAGACTAAGCAGAGTCCGCTTACAGCTTACGGCAATATTAAAAAAGGCTGGGGTTTTCTGGGCGTGTTTGCTTGCCTTGTACCTGTAATTATCATGCCCTACTACTGTGTAATAGGCGGCTGGGTGCTTAAATATTTTGTTGCCTTTCTTACTGGCGACGGTGCTGCCGCTGCGCAGGACAGCTACTTTACAGGCTACATAACAGCCGATGTTGAGCCTATTGTGTGGATGATAATTTTTCTTGCAATTGTGGTGTTTATCATTTACAGGGGCGTAAATGCAGGTATTGAGTCCTACTCAAAGGTGATTATGCCTGCTCTGCTTGTGCTTGTGATAGGCATAGCAATATTCTCGGTTACCATCAACTACACCGACGCTGACGGCGTTACAAGGACGGGCGTTGAGGGCTTTAAAATTTACATTATACCAAATTTTGAGGGTATGACGGTCAAGTCCTTCTTCTCGGTTATGATGGACGCAATGGGTCAGCTTTTCTACAGCCTCAGCGTTGCCATGGGTATTATGATTGCCTACGGCTCCTACGTTAAGGATGACGCCAACCTCGGCAGAGCCATTAACCAGATTGAAATTTTTGATACTGCGGTTGCCTTTCTTGCAGGCGTTATGATTATCCCTGCGGTTTATACCTTTATGGGCAGGGAGGGCATGGAGGCATCGGGTCCAAGCCTTATGTTTGTGTCGCTGCCTAAGGTGTTTGCTGCCATGGGCAAGGTCGGCAATGTTGTCGGCTGCCTGTTCTTTGCAATGGTGCTTTTTGCGGCGCTTACAAGTGCGGTTTCCATTATGGAGGCTGTCGTGTCCAGCTTTATGGACAGATTTCACCTTACAAGAACAAAGGCGGCTGTGCTGGAAACGGTTATTGCGCTTGTAGCTGCCGTTTTTGTCTGCCTTGGCTACAACAAGCTCTACTTTGAGTTTGAGCTGCCTAACGGTGCTGTCGGTCAGATACTTGATATTATGGACTATATCAGCAATAACTGCCTTATGCCTATTGTGGCTGTGGGTACGTGTATACTTATCGGCTGGGTTGTAAAGCCTAAAACCGTTATTGAAGAGGTGGAAAAGAGCGGCTGTAAATTTGGCAGAAAAAGGCTGTATATCGCTATGGTTAAGGTGATTGCACCTGTGCTGCTTATTACGCTGCTGCTTAAATCGCTCGGTATTCTGACAATTATATGATTTATGTAAGGCTGATGCATTTAATATAAACATTAATTTATCTATTATGATATTTATAATAAATAATAAATAAAAATACAAGTCAATATTAAAGGAGGAAACTATTATGAAAAAAACAATGGCAGGTATACTTGCAGGTATTATGCTTGTATCGGGGGTACAGCAGGCATGGGCAGCCGAGGACTGGCTGACCTACGGCAATGGCACAACAAGCATTAAGTACAGCACTTATACGGGTACAATCAAGAGGGCAACTGGTACAAACAGTACACAGGACCATGCTTCACCTGTAAATGTAAAGACGGTGTCAATATCCATACCTACACAGATTAACGGTACAGAGATTGTAGCAGTTGATAAAAACGGCTTTTTCGACTTTGATGAGCTGGGTGCAATTGAACTGCCATCAACTCTTACAACCTTAGGTGATATGGCATTTATGGGTGCTGATAACCTTAAGCAAATTGCAATACCAGATAAAGTGAGCGCAATTTCAAAGGCTTGTTTTAAAAGCTGCGACTCTCTTAGCGCAGTTAAATTCGGCTCGGGTCTTACTGACATTGGCGACCAGGCTTTCTACGGCTGTAAGAGCCTTACCTCGGTTGCACCTAACAAGGGTCTGAAGAATATCGGTATTTCCGCATTTGAGCTTTGCACAAACCTCAACAAGGTTATTCTTCCATCAAGCCTTGAAACTATCGGCGGTGCGGCATTTAAGGACTGTAAGTCCCTTACAGACATCACCATTCCATCCAAGGTTACAAGGATTGAGGCAAATACCTTTGCAGGCTGTAAGGCACTTAAAAGCGTGCAGATGAACGGCAGTATCACAGTTATCGGCAAAAATGCGTTTAAGGACTGCTCCGAGCTGACCGATGTTTATATCCCAGATAGCTGCAAAAAGATTGAGGATAACGCATTTGATGGCTGTAAAAAGCTGAGAATACACTGCAGCAAGGGCAGCGTTGCAGAGAGCTTTGCACAGACCAAAAAGATTACTATCGCAAACGATAAGCTTACAGAAGATGTTGAAGTACCTGATACAATTACCGTTTGCCTTGACGGCAGACAGCTCGACTTTAACGGTGTTGAGCCTCAGATTATAAACGGCTGTACAATGGTGCCTATGCGTGTTATCTTTGAGGAGCTTGGCTGCGTTATGGACTGGAACGGCGAAACTAAAACTGTTACCGCAAGCAGGGGTGTTACAAATATCAAGCTTACCGTTAATATGAAAAAGGCTTACGTAAACGGCAGGGAGAATATCCTTGACGCCGCACCTTGCGTAATTAACGGGTCTACTCTGGTACCTGTAAGGTTTGTAAGCGAAACCCTCGGTCTTGAGGTTAAGTGGGACGGCGCAACAAGAACCGTAAACCTTGTAAGTAAGTAATTTTGCATTGTTAAAGCCCATAGGTTGTCCTGTGGGCTTTTTGTGTGGGGAAAATTTATTTTTACAGGGCAGCCCTTTGTTAAATTAGCACAATGATAATATGTTTATAATAACTCCTGTTTTGGCATGGAAAAACTTAAATGAGGAATTTCATTTTTCATCAACAATACAATGTTGTTAACGTATTTTTAAAATCATTAATATTGGTTTCTAGTTGCGCTATCTATTAGAATATGATATAATAACTTTATATAAAAACACTTTCGATATTAAATAATATAAAGGAGTTGTGTATATGAAACAATGTATGGTTTGTGGAGAAATAATAACAAATGAATATCAAACAAATTGTCCGGTTTGTAATGCTCCAAGTATAAAATTCAAAGAAGCAACCGACCGTGATATACTCAGTGATATTTCATCAGATGAATCTTTTATTGAAGCTATGTTATCTCTTAAAGAAAAAGACCCTATTGAATATCAGCTTAAACTTAAACAATTTGAAATTCAAAAGGAACAAAGGGAAGAAGTTGAAAGACAAAGAGAAGAGGCGGAAGCGATTGCTTGCCCCAGATGTGGTTCAACATCTGTTGATGTTACAACAAGAGGATTTTCATTTTTTACAGGATTCCTTGGTAGTGGTGAACCACGAAATGTATGTAAAAAATGTGGCTATAAGTGGAAACCTAAAATGTGAAAAGGTAATTTCTTAATATTTTTTGGAATATAAATGAGCAATTTTCTGCTAAAATGAAAAAATAACCGCCCTATCTGAAAAAGTAAGGCGGTTATTTTTGTAGGTAATTGGTTTTGTGTATAATAAGGTGATTAATATAAATTAGAGTTTATACGCCTTACGGCGTTGAACAAAATGCTTGCATTTTGTTCAGTTTGCAACGGTAGAAACTACCAATCCGTGCTGTTCTGTTGCTTTGCAACAGCCATCACGAGTTT
>CABUWB010000134.1 GCA_902495025.1 uncultured Eubacteriales bacterium | reverse complement strand
CGCCTCTACACCTGCAATATCCGCAATATTTTCATCAAGCGTAAGCTTTCCGTTTACGGTAATGCCCGTTGCCGCCTCTGCCCCGTCATAATACTGCTCCGCCTTATCGGCAAGTTTTTCAAAATTGGTGTAGTCCTCTGCCTTCCACCAGTTTTTGTAATCTCCGTTTTCGTCATACTTTGCGCCGTTTGTATCAAATGCATGGCTTATTTCATGACCTATTACGTAGCCGATTGCACCGTAATTTTCCTCATAAGATGCATCAGGATCAAAAATAGGCTTTCTGAGTATGCCCGCAGGCAGAACAATTGCATTATGGTTTGGCATATACATTGCATTTACAGTATATGCAGAGAATGAAATATCATCAATCGTAGCCTCGCCGTTTAATAAATCAGCCATAATTCTGTCGTTTTCCTTCAGTACGCTGTATATGTTTTCAACATAAGTGCCGCCCTGTGCGCTGCTCTTGATTTCAATATTATCCATAAAGCCGCTGCTTTCCTCAGGTATGCCAATAACCACCTTTATATTGTCCAGCTTTTTGATTGCCAGTTTTTTTGTATCCTCACTAAGCCAGTCATTTGACGAAAGTCTTTCCCTGTATGCCTTAATGATTGAATTTACAATATCCTCAACCTGCTTTTCGTCCTCCTCGGTAAAATTCTCTTCATAATAAATCATACCAAGGTACTCGTCCATAAGGCTGACGGTAGTATTAAATGCGTTACTTTCAATATCATAGTCCGGGTTGTATCCGTAAATTGCCTCTGTCAGCTTGTTTGACGCCTTCACAAAATCCTCTGTAAGCATATCCGAATAAAAGGCGAGCATTGAAATTTCCGCAAGATTTTTCAGCAGCTCTGTATGCTTGCCATCAAAATACTGACCGTAAAACTTCATTGCCTCGGGGTCGCTCACAACAACCTTACCCTTTATATTAAAGTTATGCACATCGGCAATCGCCTTTAAATCAAGCGTTTTGTAATAGCCCTGCAGCTCATTCAAGGTATAATAATTGTAGGCATTTTCAATTTCGGTATAGTCCTCGTTTGGTCTTGTATGCTCCGCAAGCTCCTTTTCAAACTCAATAACAGAGTCAGCCTTAGCCTTTGCGGTCTGCTCATTATTGCCGCCAAGCATATATACCTCTATCATATAGTCCCTGAAAGCCTCCAGCGACTTACTGCCGTCCTCATAGCAGTCAAGCGAGAGAGTGGTTGTATAGGTATCAAAAACAGGTATATAGCTATTTTTGTCATTAAGCTCTGTTGTAACGCTGAAACCGCCGAGTATATCTATTGTTGTATCGGCTGCAAAATCAAGCGCAAAATCTGCAAGCTCCTTATCCGTTTTTGCCGCACGCAGCTTTTTGAGGTAAGGCTCAACAGGCTTGATACCCAGCTTGTTGCGTGTCTTGCTGTCAGCAGCCACAAGATAAAAGTCCTTGACCTTCTGCTCAATTGTACCGTCAGCATGCTGCTTTTTCAGTACATCAATCAGAATATCCGAAAGCTCATATCCAATGCTGTTTGTTATATCATCAAACACCGACGCACTGGAACGTCCCTCGGGTATTGTACTGTTTTGCAGAAATCTGCGGTTTACGGTCGCATAAAGGTCATCCTTTGGATTAGAGCCATAAAGTCTGTACATTCTTTTGGACATTACATCCGCATAGTCATCTGTAATAAGCTCACCTGCGCCAAGCTCGCCGCCTGCCTGTTCGCTTAAAACACCTGCCTGTGAAAGCTGCTCAACATCGTCCTTTGCCCATGCAGGCAGGTCGGTATATGTGCCGCTTTCGGGCGCCGTTCTTTCAAGGTCGCCGCTCAGCTTTGGCAGCGTACCAAAGGCACGTCTTAGCATAACAAGTGCCTCTGCCTTTGTAACAGGCTTTTGCATTGTATCACTGCTCCCGTCGCCCTTGATAATATCGTCAATCATAACACTGCTGTTATACTCGTCTGCCGCCTCAAGCAGAATTTCCGCATACTCTCCCTTTGTAAGGGTATCCGCCGCAAATACATTAAGCGACGCTGATACAGTCATAATGCCCGCAAGCACAAAAGATACATATTTTTTCATATACATTCTCCTCCATTTAATTAATATTACTTCATATTTTTAATTTCTTCAATAATATCGGCATACTGCGGATACTCGTCATACATAGGCTGCGCAGCTGCCCTGAACTGAGCCATTGCCTCATCTGTAGGCTCGATAATTTTTACACCGTCAAGCTTAAGCCTTTTTGCCGTCTGCTCCTCGGTTGCGTCCCAAAGCTCTCTCGACTTTGCCTGTGCGTCCTTTGCACATTCAAGCAGGATATTATAATCCTCCTCACCTATTTTATCCTTCAGACCATTGCCCGCTATCAGCATAGCAGGCGCAAAGCTGTGATTATTGCGTGTAAAATAGCGTGCAACAACACTGTTTGCAAAATAATCGTAGGAGATTATATCGTTTTCAGCTCCCGCAACATTGCCGTTTTCCACATTGGTATAAACCTCGGACAGGTCAAAGGTAACAGGTATTGCACCGTAGTAGTGCAGCATGGAATACATTTTCTGTGAGTTTGGCACTCTGAACTTTTTATCCTTCATATCCTCGGGTGAATATATAGGCACATTTGCATAAAAACAGCGTGCGCCGTTGTCAATCCACGCTATGGCGTCGCAGTCATCAACATAGTCCAGCATTTTATCACCTAACGGTGACTCAACCGTATTCCACATATGCTCCCTGCTTTCAAATATGTATGGCAGAGCAAGCGGAGTAAGGTCGGGATAATATTCACTCATTGTAATACTGCTTACCCTCGCAATATCAAGCGAGCCGTTTTTAACCTTTGATATGGTGGTATTTTCCGTACCAAGAATTGCCGCAGGGCATACATCAACATTGATTCTGCCCTCGGTACGTTTTTCAACCTCCTCGCCAAAATACACAAGCGAGCGTGTAATCGGGTGCTCTGCAACCTGCATTTCCGCAACCTGTATTGTTATAGGATACTCAATATTATTTTGCTCAATATTTTCCTGTGGCAGACTTTCAGTCTCCTGCACATTATTGCCTCCGCAGCCCGATAAGCTGCTGCCGCACAGTAAAATGCAAAAAAGGAGAGCACCCCCTTTTTTAATCTTCGTCAACATGGGAAAATCTCTCCTTTCTTAAACGTCATATAATATTATACAAATTATCTAAAACTAAAATCGACAGCTAATTTTATAATTTTGATTAACTTATGCTGCATAAGCAAACTAAGGATTACAGTAACTCAAAGCGTCGCAGACTTTAATCCGCAGGCGAAACCGCGCTTCGCCGAGGACAAATGTAGCTTAATTTTATAAAATTAAGCTATCCCGAAGGGATTTGCATTTATTATATAAATGCAACCTGTGTCGAACGCAGTGAGGCACGGGTTGTTTATTCCTTGGCGGGTACGCCAGTACCCCCTCTGCAAGAAATGCAAGCATTTCTTGCAAGCGTATCGATTTTATCGATACGCTGCATTTTATGTTCTTTTTCTGTAAACAAAAAGCATAAGCAGCAATATAATAAAAAAGAAAAATACAACAATTGTAGCCCTTATGTCCTGCACCGCAATAAGCACCGCAATAAGCGCACTTACCGCACTTAAACCGTACAAAATTATTACCGCCTGTTTATTTGTATAGCCTGCGTCAACAAGCCTGTGATGCAGATGTCCCCTGTCAGCCATCATAATAGGCTTATGGTTTACCGCACGCCTAATCATGGCAAAGGCGGTATCACATATAGGCAGTGCCATTGCAAGCACCGCAAGCACTATTGAAAGTATGGCATAGCTCTTAAACACGCCTATGCACGAGCAAACCGCAAGCACATAACCTAAAAAAGTTGAGCCGGTATCACCCATATATACCTCAGCAGGGCTGAAATTGCGTGGAAGAAAACCAAGGCATGAGCCTGCAAGAGCAGCCGTAAGCACAACAGCAAGCTCACTGCCCGATACTATACAAAGCACCATAAGGCATATTGAGGCAATACTGGTAACGCCTGCCGCCAGTCCGTCAAGACCGTCAATAAGGTTTACCGCATTTATAAGACCTACAATCCAGATAACCGTAACAGGTGCCGCAAGCGGCTTTATATACTGCCAGAACGGCCACATGATAAAGTCTATCTTAGTGCCTGTTGCCACCACTATAACACCTACAAGTATCTGTATAAAAAATTTAAACTTTGGCCCAAGCTCATAAACATCGTCCAGCATACCTACCGCAACAATAATAAGCGCACCTGCAATAAAGCCTGCAAACTGCACCGTATGCAGCTCCTGCACAAAGGGGAGCATGGCAGCTGCCGAGCACATAAAGCCAAGCACTATTGCAACACCGCCCATACGTGGTACAGGCTCCTTGTTCATACCCCTTGCACGAGGAAAGTCCACAGCGTGAAACTTAATTGCCAGCTTTCTTGCCCATGGTGTGGTAAGCAGAGCTATTGCAAAGGCTATTGCAAAGGCAGCCATATATAAAAGCCAGTTGTGTGCCATAAGTGTAACCTCCGTCAGGTACAAAAAAACTTAAATGCAAGCATTTTTGTCACTTTGTTCCGAATATTAAAGCGTCGCAGACTTAATTCCGCAGGCGGAATTCATTTCCGCCGAAGGTGTAACAAGAGTGTCGAACAGCTTGCTGTAAGGCACGGGTTGTTACTTCATTGGTGGGTACGTCAGTACCCCATCTGACAAAAATGTAAGCATTTTTGTCACTTTGTTCCGAATATTCTGTCGCCTACATCACCAAGTCCGGGTACTATGTAGCCCTCCTCGTTAAGCACTCTGTCAAAGCCCGCACAATAAATATCAACGTCAGGGTGGTCTGCCTGTAATTTCTTAACACCGTCGGGTGCGGCAATAAGGCAGATATATGTGATGTTTTTGAAATTGCGTTCCTTAATAAACTGGATTGCAGCAGATGCAGAGCCGCCAGTAGCAAGCATAGGCTCAAGCACAAAAAGCTCCATATCACCCTCGCACTTAGGCAGCTTGCAGAAATACTCTATAGGCTGGAAGGTGTTAGGGTCCCTGTAAAGACCGATGTGTCCAACCTTTGCATTTGGTATAAGGTTGATAATTGCATCTGTCATACCGATACCTGCACGCAGAATAGGTACAAGCACCATTTCATTTTCAAGCTCCTTGCACTGTGCTGTGCCTAAAGGAGTTTCAACCTCAACATCCTTAAGAGGGAGCGACTTTGTTGCCTCGTAGCAGATAAGCGAAGCAATTTCGCCTACAAGCTCACGAAACTCCTTGCTGTTTGTATCCTTGTTTCTGAGCATAGCCATCTTGTTCTGTACAAGCGGATGCTCAATAATGTAAAAATTACTCATAAAAATCACTCCTCCTCAATCATATTAATTCGTCTTATATGTCTTTCATCGCCCGAAAAATCCGTTCCAAGCCATGCTTTGACAACCTCTATTGCGGCGCCGGGACCTATAACCCTGCCGCCCATTGCAAGTATATTGGAGTCGTTATGCTCCCTTGTTGCCTTAGCTGAAAATACATCATGGCAGAGCGCACAGCGTATACCCTTAACCTTGTTTGCGGCAATTGAGATACCAATGCCCGTACCGCAGATAAGAATACCCTTTTCACACTCGCCCGACGCAACGGCATTTGCAACAAGCTTAGCGTACTTGGGATAGTCCACCGACTCGCTTGTTTTTGTGCCGAAATCCTTATATTCAATACCCTGACTTTCAAGGTATTTGATAACCTCATTTTTTAATTCAAGACCACCATGGTCGCAGCCAAGACCTATCATTTATAATCCACTCCAATCCTATAAGGCTTACAATCAAGCCCAGTTATCGGTATTTATTGCCTTAATGCAGGCATAAATCCTTTCACAGCAGGCATCATATTCCGAAATGCCGCACATATATGG
>CABUWB010000133.1 GCA_902495025.1 uncultured Eubacteriales bacterium | reverse complement strand
TTTGATGAGTTTTTTAATGTTGAGGGTTTGATTAATGGCGGTGCAGGTGTAACAACCGGTGTGTTTTATGTTGAAAAGTATCCAATTAAAATAGGTGATAAATTTATATGCGTTGCAGGCAACGATAATCAAAGCCTTTATGTTCTCGGCAAATACGAGAAGATTAAGGATTTGTATATTTATTTGGAGGGGTGATATGTTTCCAAATATATTTATAGAAGAAACAAGTGTAAATGACGAAACTGAAAATGTTGGCTGTGACTTCCTTTTTAATTATGAAACAGGTCAGCACATAATGAAAAATGCTGTTCTTGTAGAATGTAATACTATCCAAGGTGTTCAGCAGTTTATTCAAAATGTTCTCCGTACACAGGCTAATATGTATAGTGTGTATATAAAAGGTGAAACAGAAGCCTTTGGTATAAGCATTTATGATTATCTGGGCCAGAGGTCTTTACCCTTAGGATACTTAAACAGCGAGCTGAAACGAGAGGTAACGGAGCAGCTGCTAAGGCACCCGCTTATAGCAAGTGTTACTGATTGGAAAGGTACAAGGGAAAAACGGGGCTTGCACATATCTTTTACTGTTACACTTATTGACGGGACAGAGATTAAGGAGAGTGATTTCTATGTTCAAGGTAATGCTGTATAAGGATAATCAAGCTGAGGATATTACTAATTTAGTTTGTGACCTATCTTGGAGTGAAAGCCTTGATACCGTTGGAGTATCACTTTCCTTTTCTGTTCCAGATACCGAAGAAAGGTATGTTCCAAGGCTTTTAATTATGGCTGGGGATATAGTCAGTATATTTGATGATAGTGAGGAGTTTATTAGGGGAGTTGTTGTTAATGTCACAAGGAATTATCCAAAGCGAACTGTTAAGGTCTATGACTTTGGGTTTTACCTTAATAAGAATGATATTGTAGTTAAGTTTAAAAACCAAAGTGTAACGGAGTGCATTACTACTCTTTTCCGTAAGGTGGGTATATCAATAGGCAATATCTGCGATATGCCCGCAAAGGTCAATGGCGTTTACATCAAAAATGTAAATGAGGTCATAAAGGAGCTTATCAAAATACAACAGGACAATGACGGCAAGAAATATTACTATGAACTGCGTGGTAAAGCTCTATATGTGTTTCAGTTACCCACAGAGCCTATTGACTATACTTTTAAGCCGACAACCAATGTTGCATCATTTGATGTAACGGATAAAAATGCACACAGCCGAGGTAAGTATTCACACTCCATTGAAAATATGAAAAACAGAATTGTTGCTGTGGTCAACTCAAAGAAAAGCGGAGAAATGCCTGAAAAACAGTTTGTTGCAGAGGATAAGGAGAATATAAAAAGATATGGTTTATTGACAGAGAATTACAGTGTCAATTCTGATGAGGCAGAAAATATACAATCCCTTGCCGAAAATGAATTGAAGGAGAAGAACACCATAAGCCGAGAGCTTAGTATGGACTTCATAGGTCATACAAAAGCAAGACCCGGCAGAGTGATGCACTTAGTTGATGATTACCTCGGCATTGATGATAACTACAGAATTAAGTCTGTAAACCATAAAATAAACGGCGGTATACACACAATGAGCTGTACCTTGGAGAATTTGTGAGGTGATGAATGTGCTTAAGCTGATAAATAAAATTTACAGAAAAGATAAGGTTACACTTGATTTAATAAATGCGGTTAAAATCAAGCTAACCTCTGCAGAGGATAAAATAAATGACCTTTATAAGCAGATATTTCTTGATTATGCTACTTGGTATCTTGAAATCAAAGAGTCAGAAATGGGACTAAATAAAAAGCTTGATGACATAGATAAAAGACGAGCTTATGTCAGAACAAGACTCCTCGGCACAGGAACAGCAACAAAGGCGCTCCTTGAAAGCACGGCAAACACCGTTCCGGGAGTAAAGGTTGAAATTGAGTTTGAAAATATGACCGTAATACTCAGCTTTTTAAAGGTGGAAAATAATAAGTATCTTGGCATAGTAAAACGCTCAGTTGAAAATATGCTCCCTTACCACCTTGACTTAATGCTAAAATATGACCATGTGAATTGGGGTGAGATAAAGGGTGTTACTTGGCAAAAGGTACAGCCTTATACTTGGGGCAGTGTTTCACAGAGTGTAAGCGGTACTATTTTAGGCGGACTTGATGATGATTTCGATTGAAAATAATCTGCTATTGTAGTATAATAAGATAACAGATAAATCGGAATTTATGAGGATAGTTTGATTCTCGCAGCATCTATCGGCAATGGATTGATTAGACAATAGTTAGGAGTATTGTATGAAGACAGAAGAAATTGAAGAAAAATTAATTGAACATATTAATTCTCATGGAGGTGTGATAACAACTTTAGGTAAATTGAAATTTACTAATAGTGATAGAATCGGGCAAGGGGGAAATGGAGTAGTATATCTTGCAACGATAAATGAAAAGGAAATTGCTATAAAATTTTTAATTTCTGATTCAGAACGAAAACATGTTAGGTTTAAGTCGGAATTCTTTAATACAAATTATGTTCGAAACGAGTTGCAAAATGTTGTTAATATGATACATTATGGTGAACTTGAAATACAGGATGAAATTGTGATTCCTTACATAATTATGACTCGTTATTCTAAAAACTTGAAAAGATATAGGAAAGAAAAGACTGAAATTAAGGAAAAGGAATTTTTGACTTTAGTAAAATTTCTTTTCTCAACATTGAATTCAATTCATAGAAAAGGCATTATTCATCGAGATATTAAGCCGGAAAATATTTTGGTTGACAAAATCGAAAAGTTTGTGTTGTCTGATTTTGGAATTGCGCATTATGATAAAGAAGATTTTCCTATAGATAATAAGACGAGAAAAGGTGAGCGTTTGGCTAACATAGAGTTCTCCGCTCCAGAACAAATTAATAATCAATATGAAGTGACACAAGCAGCAGATATATACTCTATGGCTCAGATTATGTATTGGTTCATATTCGGAACCGTAAATCGTGGTACAGGAGCAGAGTATATTTCACAAAAATATAACTGGGATGATGCATATATTTTCGACAGTATCATTAGTAGATGTCTTAGGAATAATCCATTAGAACGTTTTCAATCAATAGACGAGATAATTCAGTTTTATCAAAATGAAAAGAATAAAAAGAAAGAATTAGATCCGTTTGAAGATATGTATGTATTTCATAGTGCAATATTGTCTGTTGTTCCCGAATTTTATAATCATGCATTTGCAATTACAGATAAAGAAGTTATGTGTGAATTATTTAATAGTATTTTTTCATGTAAATATAATCAACCGATTGAGTTTAACACAGGAATAGGCAATAACTCAGTATATTCAATAATCAAGTTGGAAAATGATGATTTTTTGATGGGTTCACGACAGTTAAATATTCGAAGAATTTGGGGATTGCTTACAGATGATATTTACGATGATATCTTATTGTTAGAAATAGATGAATCATTGCCGTATGTAATTGAAGATAAAGAGTATCATTTAGTTGAGGTTATTGAAAATGATCATATTGTTCCTTATGACGCAATTGCAAGTGGATATGTAAGATATAAAGGTAAGGTGCAAAAGGTTTCAGATTTAGACATTCAAGAGCGTTACGTTGGAAATGACTATAAAGTAATCGCTATTGCTCCATTTCATAGCTGCACTATTATTGAGGAAAATGATAGATTTTTAAAGAAATTACAAAAAGTAGAAGTATTAAAATCAGAAGATATATACGAATTAAAAGAAAAAATTCATATGAATAGAACTTATGATGTTTCTATGAGGTTGTAAAATAACAATTCAACAAATTCCAGTTTATAGTGCAGATAAATATTAATATTATCCCCCAATAACATAAAAATGTTGTTATTGGGGTTTTTTATTGGAGGTGTACAATGACATCAATAAAAATGCTATTAAGCTACAACAACAATCAAAAGGTAATACAGCTCCCTGTTGTACCGGATAATCTGCCGGATATACTACAGGAATTTGAAAACAGCACAATAACAACACATACAAAAACTTTAACGCTCCTTGGCAATAAAAAGCCAAGGAGTTTTTCTTTGGATTTATTTTTGCCAACTCGTGATTATGAATTTTGCAAGGGTAATGGCAGAGAGGTTATTGACTTCTTTGAATATGTTACCTCTGCTAAAATACCTGCAAGGCTTGTCATAACAGACAGGCTGACAGAGTTATTGAATATTGCCATATCAATCAAAAGCTACAAGTACCATTATGATACGGTGGGGAATATCAGAGCAGTGGTTGAGTGTGTTGAGTATGAATTTATCACAGAGCAAAAGCAGGAAACTGTATCAAACACTCCTGCTTTTAGTGAGATTACAGTTTATTACAATGGCAGTTTTGCACAGGTTAAGTCTGCAAATATTAATGGCAGTAATCTTGTAAAGTCGAGAGATATTATCAATCTTTTAGGCAGAGAGGCTTGGTGGAATGCTGATAAAAAGCGAGTTGGTTGTGGCAAGGTTTTACTGGATATTCATACGGAGATTTATGAGGGAACAGCCTATTCCTACATCAGAGATATTGCCGAAATGCTAAATTTTGATGTTGAGTACAATGCTTCTGACAAGTCGGTTATTCTAAAGGACGGTGATTAAATGAACTACAATGAGGAAATATCAGATATTCAAACAGATATGCTGAATGATATGCCAAATACCTATTCAAAGCTAAAAGGAACTTGGCTTTGGGAGATGTTTAAGGCTTTTGCAATTAAGATATTTGAGCTTTTAGGCCTGCTTACTGAAACAGCTAACAAGCTGAATATTGAAAACTTGAAAGGTGATGAGCTTGATGCCTATGTTCGTCAATGGACAGATATTACAAGAAAGACAGCACAAAAGGCAAGTGGTTATATTAAGGTAACCGGCAACGGAACTATATATGCCGGCACTCTTGTTTCAAATGGTGGTGTGCAGTATAAGGTTATGGCTGATACGGAGATAAATGGTACTGCAGAGGTTTATATTACTGCTGTTCAAGCCGGGGAAAGCGGCAACACATCAGCAAACACCATAACAACAATGGTAACATCAAATGCCAATGTAAAGAGCATTATAAACCCTAAACCTATTGAGGGCGGAGTTGATGAGGAAACAGATGATGCACTTCGTGAAAGATATTATCTTCGTTTGTCTATGCCCGCCACAAGTGGAATCAAGGCTCATTATATTTTATGGGCGAGGGAGTGTGTTGGTGTTGGCGGAGCTAAGGCAGCAAGGGATAAGAGCATAAACAACAAGGTCAATGTTTATATCTGTGACGATAAGGGACAGGTTGCTGATACATCAACTGTTAAAACTGTTCAGGACTATATCGACCCTAATATAAACGGTGACGGCTCTGGTGTTGCTCCTATTGGTGCTGTGTGTGAGGTGTTCAGTGCAGGCATTAAGGCACTAAAGATAACAGGAATAGTTGAGCTTAACAACACACTTAATGGAGCTGATACACTTGATAACATCAGAGCAGCCATTACAAAATACCTTGCACAGATTAATTTTCAGAAAACTGAAATAAGCTATGCAAGGCTTTTGAATATTGCTTTAGGCTGTGATGGTGTAAATGACATAACCGATTTTAAGCTGAATGGCGGTTACACAAATATCACTTGTGAGGAAACAGAAATCTTTTCTCTTACTGATTTTGAAATGGAGGTTGAGTAAATGAAACAGACAGTAAACCATAAGCTGAACAAGCCTGACTATACCGATGTTGCAGACATAGCTGACATCAACGCAAATATGGACATAATTGACGCCAATCTTGGCAAGGTTACAACTTCCGCCTATACCGATGCCAAAGGCAAAAAGTATACCGATATTAACGGTATGCACCTAAGAACAGACAATGCCATTTATACCAAAGGTGGTATAAAAATTGTTAATGTTGACCCTTGTACAGACGGTAGAAATTTAACCGAAGAAATGGTGTCGGGAAC
>CABUWB010000132.1 GCA_902495025.1 uncultured Eubacteriales bacterium | reverse complement strand
CTGCCTTTATCAATGCTCATTTTGTTTATACCATTAATCAGGCTCTTGGCAAGGCTTTCACCCTATTATTTACATTGACATCATACAGCAGATATGTATCTCCACCGCAGCTCCTCTTTGGCAGCAATCACAGGTTAATTATATATGCCCCACAACAATATAAACCATAAAAACTGCAAAAAACTGACAAACTTAAAATCTTAATAATTTTAAAAAAAATCATAAAATAAAAGTTTTTCACGTTTCTAGCGTGCCAGCGTGCCATTCCGCTTATCAAGCGGCTTTGCGGCACTTTTCAGCGTGCGCTGCAGCGTGCCGCTTTAATGTAATAACTGCCATTATCCGTTTTGTCTAAACTTTAATTTATCCATTTAATACCTATTCAAATATAACAACTCTATTTATAATATCATAACAAATGTGCCTGCGGTAATAAGCACTGCACCTATAAGCGACTTAACCGTAAAGCTCTCATGCAGAAAAACAAAGGCAAGCACAAGCGTAATAACGATACTAAGCTTATCAATCGGCACAACCTTTGACACCTCGCCTATCTGGATTGCCTTATAATAGCACAGCCATGACGCACCTGTTGCCAGACCCGAAAGAATAAGAAAAATCCAGCTTTTTCTTTCAATAGAGAAAATACCGTTCTGCGAGCCTGTAATAAACACCATTACCCATGCCATAACAAGCACAACACAGGTACGTATTGCCGTTGCAAGGTTTGAGCTGACGCCCTCAATACCCACCTTTGCAAGTATTGATGTAAGCGCCGCAAAAACAGCGGAAAGCAGTGCAAGAATAAACCACATATAAATTACCTCTTTTCATTAAAAGAGCTGCCAATTGCAAGCAGATTAGCCTTTGGCAGCCCCTGTTTCATATTTTAAATATAACCTTACCCTTAATATCGGCTTTGCCTATACAGCCTGCCTTGCGGCTGTCAAGGCTTACGCCCCTGTTATCACCCATAACAAAGTAATCATCACTGCCGAGAGTAATTTTCATATCACCGCCTGTATAGGTATCCTCGGTAAGATAATCCTCCTCCAGCAGAGTGCCGTTTATGTATACCCTGCCCTCGCTTATTTCAAGCTCATCACCGGGCAGGGCAATAATTCTTTTTATAACCTGCATATCGGACAGGCTGCACACAACCGCATCACCACGCTTTATATTACCCGTCCATGCGGAAAAATGCGATATAAACACCCTGTCGCCCGTAAAGTAGGTATCCTCCATGGAGCTGCCCTCCACCATATAGGGGAAAGCAAAAGTATAGGAAAGCAGTATCAGTACGGCAGCCTCTACAAAAAGCGCCGCAATGGATTTTATTTTTTTACTCATTGTGCTGCCGCCTCTGTTGGTGCAGTGCCGCCCGAGTAAGGTGAAACTACGGGTGTAAGCGTAATCTGACTTTTTACTGTATCACCCTCATTTGCAATGGTTACATCTCTGCTTTCGGAAATATAGCCGTCCATTTTAATCTCAACCTTATGGCTGCCAAGTGATACCTCAATATTCTGCGGCGACTGACCCTTGAATGTTCCGTCAACATACACCTTTGCACCGCCGGGCGTAGTCTGTATATTGACAGTACCCATCTTAGGACGCTCCTCCAGCTTTGCCGAGAATGTATTTATATCCTCATTAATGGTAACGCTGCCGGTAAAGTCGAGGTAGTCCTCCTTGGATACGGTAACGGAATACTTGCCGTAGTTAAGCAGAATGGAATCTCCGTCCTTATAGGTTGTGCCGTCTATTGTTACGGTATAGTCGCTTACATTTGCCGTAACGTCCAGAAGTCCGCTCTTAATCTGTATAACGGACAGGTCAACACTTGCAATCTCGCTTGGCTTAACCATTACCTCGGTTGAGTAAGGCTCGCAGTTGCTGCCTGTAACCTCAATTTTATATCTGCCCTCGGTAAGGTTCATGCTCTTGGCGTCGCTCAGCGAAATCTGGCTGCCGTTCAGCTTTATAACACCGTCCTGAATCTGCTCGCCGTTGTGTATTTCAAGCGAGCCATGGCTCTTTTCAATTGTAATGGAATATGCCTTATTAACAGTGCCGTTGTCATAGCCACGCACCGTTACATAATCTAGCTTATCTATTTTGGACAGCTCGGTATATACGTCCTTGTAGCGCACAGTTGTTATGCCGTCCGTATATTTAAAGGACTTATCCTTGTACTGCGTTGCCGCATCACCAAATTTAAGCAGCTTTGAATCGGTATTGACAACAAGACCCGTATCGGAATACTCCCACGCTGCCTCGCACACCTTCATATCGGTCAGCATTCTGTCCTTGTCGTAAACAAAGGTTACAACATCACCAATCTTATAGTCGCTTATGGTGTTAGGGAAAGGATACTGTGTTTTATCCGTAGCGGTAAGAATTACCGTTTCATTGGATTTTAAGGAATAGAAGGTTATCTTCTTATTTTCATAGTCAATATCCTTGATAACGCCGTCAATATCCGAGCCGACAAGGTTATTCTGCGCCTGCTCAATTATATTGTTTGCGGAAAACTGCTTTTCGCCGTCCGCTCCCTCTTCCTCTGCAATAACGCTGCGCTTTGCAACCTCGCTGTAGGCTATACTGTAGCTTTTTGCGCCTATTAATATGCCCACTATCACCGTTATACATATAACCACAGGAAATGCCACACCGTTTCTGCGGTGTCTGCCAAGATTGCTCTTATTCGGCTTGCCGCTCCTGTGCCTTTTAACTTCGTCTTTCTTGCTTTTAGCCTCCGCCATATCAACACTCCAAATCATTGTATACTGTCAAAAAATATAATCATTATTATTTTAACGCTTTTACGCCAAAATTACAATAGCTTTTTATATAACGGCAATAAAAAACAGTGCCGTTATTGCGACACTGTCTTTTTATTTAATGGCATTTATTTGAGCAGCCCTCACAGCCGCAGCCGCAAGAGGACTTTCCGCTTTTTTTGTCCTTAACCATTTTGCATATTACGGCAATAACAATCACCGCAATAACACCGCATACGCCGATGTTACCCGCATTAGCTGCGATGAAATCAAGCATACAATCCCTCCTTCATAGTACTGCTCTGCTTATAAGGTCTTACAAGCAGATACACAAGCAATACAAGCACGATAATTGCTGCTAGTGTGCCTATGCCAAAGGCAACCTCGCCTGCGATAAGACCGCCGAACTGGTAAATCATAAGCGCTATTGCGTAGGCAAATACGCACTGGTAGGTAATGGCAAATGCTGTCCACTTAGCGTTGTTCATTTCACGTCTGATAGCACCGATTGCAGCAAAGCATGGAGCGCAAAGCAGGTTGAATGCAAGGAAGGAATAGCCTGCAACCTTTGTCATACCGACAAAGTCAAGTACGCCAAATACGCCTACAACCTCCTCTTTGGCAACAAGACCCATAATGGTAGCAACAGCTGCGGTGCTCTCGCCAAAGCCGAGAGGAGCAAATATAATGCAGATTACATTGCCTATGCTGTCAAGTATGCTTACAGCGTCCACAGCCTCCTCTGTAAGGAAACCGAATACGGACGCACCGTTTACATCAACATACGAGCCAAAGCTGTTGCCTGCCCATATTACAATTGAGGCAAGCAGAATAATTGTACCAGCCTTTTTGATAAACGACCATGCTCTCTCCCACATACTCCTTAATACGTTGCCGACCGTAGGCAGATGATATGCAGGCAGCTCCATAACAAACGGAGCAGGGTCGCCCTCAAACATTTTTGTCTTTTTAAGTATAATACCCGAAATAACTATTGCAGCCACACCAAGGAAATAAGCGCTTGGTGCAACCCATGACGCACCGCCGAAAAGTGCAGCGGAAATAAGTGCAATAATAGGCAGCTTTGCTCCGCAGGGGATAAAGGTGGTAGTAATGATTGTCATTTTTCTGTCCCTGTCGTTTTCAATCGTTCTGGACGCCATAACACCGGGTACGCCGCAGCCCGTACCAATAAGCATAGGTATAAAGGACTTGCCCGACAGACCAAAGCGGCGGAAAATTCTATCCATAATAAACGCAATTCTTGCCATATATCCGCAGGATTCAAGGATAGCAAGGAAGATAAACAGTACCATCATCTGTGGCACAAAGCCAAGCACCGCACCTACACCGCCTATGATGCCGTCAAACACAAGGCTCTGTACCCAGTCGGCACAGTTAAGCGAGGTAAGCAGGCTCTCCGCAAGTACGGGAATACCAGGCACCCATACACCATAGTCGGCTGTATCGGGTACGTCCTCTGCCTCCAGTGCAGGGTCAACAAGCTCTGCAATATCATAGCCGCCCTCTGCAAGGGAGTCCGCATAAGAGCCGTAAGCCTCCTCAAATGCGCCAAAATCACCATCATCAATTGCAGCCTGAACCTCATCTGCACCGATAACACCCTCAGCGGCAGCATTGTCAACAACAGCCTTTAATTCGTCGATAAAGATATTATCGGCAGCATATTTCTCCATGGCATCACTGTACTGTGCCGAGCCTATGCCGAAAAGATGCCAGCCGTCGCCAAACACACCGTCGTTTGCCCAGTCGGTAGCAAGTACACCCACCGAGGTAACGGACACATAGTAAACTATGTACATTACAATTGCAAAAATAGGCAGCGCAAGGAAACGGTTTGTAACCACCCTGTCTATTTTATCCGATACTGACAGCTTTACGCCGCTGCTCTTTTTGCTTACGCAACCGCCGATAATGCCCGAAATATACTCATATCTTTCATTTGTTATAATGCTCTCGCTGTCATCATCAAAGGCAGCCTCAAAGTCCTCAATTATGCTGTCAACGTTAAAAGTCTTTTTCATTGCGGATAAAATTTTATCGTCCCTTTCAAGCAGCTTGACTGCAAAAAATCTCTTTTTGCTCTCATCAACCGCACCATCGATTATGCTCTCCACCTGAGCTATATAATCCTCGCACTTTTTGGAAAAGCTGTGGCTTACAGCCTGTGTTTTATTGTCCGCAGCAGCAATTGCAAGCTCTGCCGCCTCCTTAACATTAGTTCCCTTTAAAGCCGATATTTCAATTACAGGCACGCCAAGCGCCTTTGAAAGTGCGTCTATATTAACCTTTTGTCCCGTTTTTTCAATAATATCTGCCATATTTACGGCTATAACCGTAGGTATGCCAAGCTCCAAAAGCTGTGTGGTAAGGTAGAGGTTACGCTCCAGATTGGTACCGTCCACAATATTTAAAATTGCGTCGGGGCTTTCACCAAGCAGATAGTTACGTGATACAACCTCCTCCAGCGTATATGGGGAAAGCGAATAAATACCCGGGAGGTCGGTAACGGTTACCTCCTTGTTGAATTTAAGCCTGCCCTCCTTTTTTTCAACAGTTACACCGGGCCAATTGCCCACAAACTGATTTGAGCCTGTAAGTGCATTAAACAGTGTGGTTTTACCGCTGTTTGGATTTCCTGCCAAAGCAATAGTAAGTGCCATAATAATCTCCTTTCAATATAGTTAGCTCTGTCAAATTTAGGTTAGCCTCTTCTAACCTATGTTCCAAAAAAATCGGACTTGTAATAAGTCCCTTACTCTACCTCTATCATCTGTGCGTCAGCCTTTCTAAGGCTAAGCTCGTAACCCCTTACGGTAATCTCAACAGGGTCGCCGAGCGGTGCAACCTTGCGCACATATACCTCTGTATTTTTTGTAATACCCATGTCCATAATTCTGCGCTTTACTGCGCCCTCGCCGTTAAGCCTGAGCACCTTTACGCTCTCTCCCGGTCTTATGTCCTTTAAAGTTTTCATTAAAACCCTCCTATGATAATAATATTTTATTTGCCATACTGCGGCTTACAGCAATACGGCAATCACGCACATTTACTATAAAATTGCCGTTAAGTGAGGAAACAACTATAATGCTTGTGCCCTGTGTAAAACCAAGGCTTTGCAGGTGATGCTTTGTTTTATCATTGCCTGTAAGTGCCTTAATAACGTAATCCTTTCCAATATCTGCCATAGT
>CABUWB010000131.1 GCA_902495025.1 uncultured Eubacteriales bacterium | reverse complement strand
GTCCCTTTGCTAGAGACGAGGCTACCGTGGTTCCACTCTAATTAAAGCATAAAGCTATGCTTTCACTCAAATACACCCTTAACGCAGGCAAAACGTGCAGAGCTAACACCGCAGGGCGCTCACACTGCCGACTCGGGAATGCACTTCACATGTAAATCGGGTAAGGTACTCACAGCAAATGCACCTCTCTCTGCACCGTCATATACAGGCTACTCTTTCCGTCACTGTCTTTTACATACATTATATAGATTAAACTTAATTTTGGTTAATGTCAATACCTTTTTTATTTATTTTACAGTGCTTTAAAATATTCCTCACAGTCGGCAAGAGTTTTGTCAATCTCATCTGCGGTATGTGCAGAGGATATAAAAACAGCCTCATACTGGCTGGGGCCTATGTAATTGCCCCTGTTAAGCATAAAGTTGAAATAATCCGCAAAAGCGGCTGTATCAGCTCTGCCTGCAATGTCGTAATCGGTTACTCTGTCGGCGGTAAAGTAAAGGCAGCTAAGCGAGCCTGTACCCGTAACGGTAAGGCTGCACCTGTCTGAATATTTATCCGCAATATTTTTTAAGCCGTTTCTTAATCTCTCGCCGAGGGAATTTATTTTATCGTATATTTCAGGCTCATCTCTCAAAATTTCAAGCTGGGTTATACCTGCCCTCATGGCAATAGGGTTGCCGCTTAATGTGCCAGCCTGATACACTGCACCCACAGGCGCAACCATCTCCATTATCTCTCTCCTGCCGCCGTATGCGCCTACGGGCATACCGCCACCTATAATTTTGCCGTAGGTTACAAGGTCGGGAGTAATGCCAAAATATCCCGCAGCACCATCAAGCCCTAATCTGAAGCCTGTAATAACCTCATCAAAAATAAGCAGTGCGCCGTTTTTATCACATAATGCCCTTAAACCCTCAAGGAAGCCCTTTCCGGGTACAACAACACCCATATTTGCGGCAACAGGCTCCACAATTACACAGGCAATTTCACCGCTGTTGCTGTCAAAAAGAGCCTTTACACTGTCAAGGTCGTTATACTTTGCGCTTAATGTATCACTTACACAGCCCTCGGGTACGCCCTTGCTGCCGGGTGCGCCGCTTGTCATTACACCTGAGCCTGCCTTAACAAGCAGTGCGTCCGAATGACCATGATAGCAGCCCTCAAACTTAATTATTTTATTTCTGCCAGTAAAGCCCCTTGCAGTCCTTATGGCACTCATTACCGCCTCTGTACCCGAGTTTACCATTCTTATCATCTCAACGCAGGGTACAACAGAGCATATAAGCTCCGCCATTTTAACCTCTAAAGCCGTAGCGGCACCATAGCTTAAACCGTTTTTCATCTGCTCTGTAACAGCATTAATAACACGCTCGTCATTATGTCCTATAATCATAGGCCCCCATGAGCCGATATAATCAATATATTTATTGCCGTCCTCATCATAAATATATGCGCCCTTTGCCCTTGCTATAAAGCGTGGCTTGCCGCCTACCGCATTAAACGCCCTTACGGGGCTGTTTACACCACCGGGGATAACCTTTACCGCCCTTTTAAAAAGAGCTGTGCTTATATCTGTTTTCATCCTATTGCCCCCTCTTTGATAAGCTCCGCAATTTCGGGTGCAAAATATGTAATAAGTATATCCGCACCTGCCCTGTACATACATACCGCACTTTCGGCTATGATTGCCTTTTCGTCTATATAGCCAAGCTTTGCACCAGCCTTAATCATGGCATACTCGCCGCTTACGCTGTAAAGTGCAACAGGCTTGTTGAATTTATCCTTAATTTTGGCAAGCACATCAAGATAAGCCATACCCGGCTTAACCATGAGAATATCCGTACCCTCATTTATATCCAGCTCAGCCTCGGCAACTGCCTCCCTGCTGTTGTGAAAGTCCATCTGATAGCTTTTTCTGTCGCCAAAGGCAGGCGCAGAATCAGCCGCATCTCTGAACGGGCCGTAAAAGGCAGAGGAATATTTAACGGAGTACGACATTATTGGTGTGTTGACATATCCGTTTTTATCAAGTATTTCACGTATGGCGGCAATTCTGCCGTCCATCATATCCGAGGGAGCTACCATATCCGCCCCTGCCATAACGTGTGAGAGTGCTGTTTTAGCAAGCACCTCCAGCGTTTTGTCATTGTCAACATAATCACCGCAGAGTATGCCGCAGTGTCCATGCGAGGTGTACTCGCACATACAAACATCAGTAATACAATAAATATCCTTATATTCACTTTTTATGTATCTTAATGCCTTTTGCACAATGCCGTTATTGTCCCACGCACTGCTGCCTGTTTCGTCCTTTTTGTCGGGTATGCCGAATATAAGCACAGAGCGAATGCCCTTTTCAAGCAGTTGGTCAAGCAGCTCCGACAGCCTGTCAATGCTCCACCTGTATTGTCCGGGCATTGTAGGTATTTCTTCCTTAATGTTATTGCCCTCTGTTACAAAAAAGGGATATACAAGGGTATCTGCCGAAATTCTGGTTTCCCTCACCATACTCCTTAATACGGGCGTTGTTCTTAACCGTCTTGGTCTTTGTGTCAGCTTATAATCCATTTTATTTTCCTTCTTTCCGTAATATTGCCTCAATAATACCCTCATCATCGGTATTTTCGGCAATTATGCAATCTAAATCAACCTTTTGCGCCTGTGCGGCGGTAGTATGTCCTATACATACAGCCGTATAACCCTCTGTACGCTCAAAACAGCGCACCTGCGAGGGTGAGCCAAACACCACATAATCAATATGTTCAGGCAGCTCAATGTCATTTTCACAGGGCTTGGTTTCATATACTGCCATATCCTTAAAATTAATGCCCCTTTGTTCAAGAGTCAGTGTAAGCTCGGGCGAGCCGTTTTTAGCACGCAAAACAAGCAAGCTGTCATTTTTCGTAAGCCCCTGTGCAAGCGCCCTGCCGTTATGCTCCTTTGGCACAAATTCCGCAATAATGCCATAGCTTTTAAGCTCATCGGCAGTTTTATCGCCTACAGCGGCAATCTTATTTTTTGCAAACACTCTTGCATCACAGCCCGACTTATGCAGTAAGTCAAACACAGCTCTAACGCCCTCGGCACTTGTAAATGCAACTGTATTGTAATTATGGAGCTGTTCAAGTATTTCGTTTATATCAAAAGTAATTTTTTCCGTTTTAATACAGGGATAGAGCGTAACCGACGCACCCAGCTCACGCAGTTTATACACAAGCTGCGCCGCACGCTGCTTTGGTCTTGTTATAACAATGCTTTTGCCCTTTAGCGGCAGATTTGAAAACCAGTCGAGCTTATCACTGTAAGCGCATACTGCCCCCACCACTATAACTGACGGACTTTTTAAGCCCTCTGCGGCGGCACAGATATTTTCAAGCGTGGATACTGCCTTTTTCTGAAACGGCGTACCGCCGCTCTGCACAACAGCGGCAGGAGTTTGCTTATCCATGCCTGAATTTATAAGCCCCTGTACTATAAGCGGCAGATTTTTTACACCCATAAGAAAAACAAGCGTACCGCCTACATTTACACACGCATCAAAATCTATCTGCGGTGGTCTGTCATCCCTGCCATGCCCCGTAAATATATGCAGGGACGAGGCACAGTCCCTATGGGTAACGGGTATGCCTGCAAATGCAGGTGCAGCTATTGCAGAGGTTATGCCGGGGATAACACGAAAGGAGATACCTGCCCTGCAAAGCTCCTCTGCCTCCTCGCCGCCCCTGCCGAAAAGGTAACTGTCGCCGCCTTTAAGGCGCACCACGTTTTTGCCCTCTAAGGCTTTTTCTATAAGTATTTTATTAATCCCGTCCTGCGGTATGGTATGGTTTGCTGACTGCTTGCCTGCGTTTATTTTTTCCGCACTCTCGGGGATAAGCTCCATAACACCCTCGCCAAGCAGCTTGTCATATACCACACAATCGGCAGATTGCAGTGCACGCAGGGCGCTTATTGTCATAAGCCCTGCATTGCCTATGCCTGCACCGACAAGCGTTACAAATCCTTTCATTATATGCTTACCAGCCTTTCCGCCAGTTTAAAACCGGCAACCTCGGCATTGTCCTTATCTGCGGTTATTTCCGCCCTGATAATTCTGCCGTCAATTACATTCATGCCCCTTATATATACCCTGTCGTTTTCAATAACTGCAAATGCCGCCGCTGGGGACGAACAGCCGCCGTCAAGCGCCTTAATGCAGGCTCTTTCGGCAAGAGCGCATACGGCGGAGCTTTCATCACTTATTTCCGATAAAAACTCAAAGCCCTTACGGCACTGCACCGCAATTATGCCCTGCCCTGCGGCAGGCAGCATTTCCTGCGGAGTAAATATTTTTGCTATTCTGTCTGTAAGGTCAAGCCTTTCAAGCCCTGCTGCGGCAAGCACCAGTGCGGAGTATTCTCCGCTGTCCAGCTTTTTAAGCCTTGTCTGCACATTTCCACGTACAGCCTTTACCTCACAGGTGCTGTATATTTCCTTTAGCTGCAGTGTGCGCCTTGTGCTTGCACAGCCTATAGGCTTTGTAAAATCAATTTCATCAGCACCCTTTGGCAGTACAAGAGCATCGTATGGGTTTGCACGCTTTGTATAGGCAATTACGGGCAGAGCCTCGTTTATCTCTGTCGGCATATCCTTAAGTGAATGTACAGTAATATCCACCCTGCCATCCATAAGTGCAAGGTCAAGCTCCTTTACAAAAAGTCCCTTGCCGCCCACCTTATCAAGCGTTCTGTCAAGTATTTTATCGCCTGTTGTTTTCATTGTAACAAGCTCCGTTTCAGCCTCTGGAAACCTGTCCTTAATTAAATCAATCACTATCTGGCTTTGCCTGACTGCAAGCACGCTGTCCCTGCTGCCAACCCTTATTTTCATAACAGCTCACCTCTTATTTTTGCCGCCGTTTCCCTGACAAGGCTGTGATGCTCTCCGTCAGATACAATGCCAACCGACAGGGTGTCGTTTACACATACCGCAGGGAAGAAAAAGCTGCTCTCCTGCGGTGAATCGGCAACGCTTACATAAATATTTTTTTCAGCACAGAGCCTTGCAATAAGGCAGTTTACCTCCCTTTTATCGGTTGCAGCAATAACCATAAACCGATTTTCAATATCAGCCCTGTCAAAGCTCCTTTTTGCAAAGCTAACCTTGGGAATAAGCTCCTCATCTGCAATATACTCGGATATGACGCTTACCCTTGCACCAAACATAAGCAGGGTTTTAATGCGGCGGCAGCCTATATTGCCTGCGCCCACCACAAGCACGTCCCTGTCTGTAATATCAATAAAAAGAGGAAATCTCATAGTCTTGCCCTCTCTCTTATCTTTTTGCGGCACTGCTCAACAGCAAGCGGAGTTATAACGCTTTTCATTCCGCCAAAAATCATATCGGCAGACCTTGCGGCAACCGCTCTTACAAGCTCCTCATCATAGCCTGTTGACTTTACTATGCGCTGTGCCATAATATCCTTTATGCTCTCAATATCATCTATTGCCGTTCTGTAATTGTACCATGCGGTATATTCCGCAATACCGTCCTCAATTATTTCATAAACCTCGGATAAATCACCCTCGGACTTAACCGAAAAATTATCTATATTAAAATACACTGCACCCTCTGCCGCAGACGGCTCTATATCCCTCGGCACAGCAAGGTCAATTATGTATGACGGCTTTTTTATATCTTTCATCATATCCGCTGTTACCGTATAATGAGGGCTTTTTGTTGCGCTTAAAAGTATGTCGCTTTTATCAATTGCCTTAACTCTTTCATTATAAGGTATACTGCCGCAGCCGCTTGGTATAATATTTTCACCGTTTTTATAAACACGCAGCGTTATTGTTACCTCTGCGCCCCTGTCCCTTAAAAGGTGCGCCGCAAGCCTGCCGACCTGACCGTTGCCTATTACAAGGCACTTTTTACCCTTTAAATTACAAAGGGATGAAAGCCTTTCAACCGCTGCAAAGGCAGAGGATAAGCCCCTTTCATTATTTGCTGTAGATGCTGCCTTTCTT